>CAZIAF010000060.1:0-11153 GCA_964537625.1 uncultured Candidatus Bathyarchaeia archaeon | reverse complement strand
TGCTTTTCTTCGACGGAAAATAAGCATATTTTAGATATCTCGTTTGTTAAACAGAAGCTTTTATTTCACCGATTAGTTAACTATGAGGATAAAATAACCCCTTGTTTTAGATGAAAAAGGTTAAAAGCGTTGGTCTGCTTCAATCTTTTTGGTTTCAGGTGAGGCTGGATGAGCTGCACCGTTGTTATTGACGGATTCTACGGAGACACAGGTAAGGGAAAAATAATCTCCTTTCTAGCAGTTGCCGACGACGTCGCCGTCGTCGCCAGGGCAGGGGTAGGCCCCAATGCGGGGCACACCGTCGTAAAGGATGGGCGAGCTTACAAACTAAGGATGGTGCCCTGCGGTTTCGTTAACCCCAAGGCTAAAATGCTAATTGGTCCCGGCGTGCTCGTCAACCCGGAGCTAGTAGTAAAGGAGGTCGCAGAGACTAATATCTCGGATAGGTTCGGAATAGACCCCCAATGTGCAATAATTGAGCCAAAGCACATTCAACTAGACCAATCCGATAGTAACCTGAAGAACATAGTCAAGACAACAGGCACGGGTACTGGACCCTGTAATGCTGACCGGGTGATGCGTATAGCCAAGATGGCCCGCGACGTCCCTGAATTAAAAAAGTACCTCGCAGATGTCCCCGCCATCGCAAATAAGGCGCTGGACGATGGGCGAGATATCCTCATCGAAGGCACCCAAGGAACCTTCATCAGCTTATATTACGGAAATTACCCCTTCGTAACCAGCAAGGATGTCTGCGCTGCGGCAGCCTGCAGCGATGTTGGCATTGGCCCCACACGGGTAACCGATGTAGTAATGGTTTTGAAGAGCTATGTAACCCGCGTCGGTGGCGGACATCTGGATGGCGAGATCAGTCAAGAGGAAGCGAAGAGCCGAGGATGGGATGAGTATGGCACAGTAACCGGCCGTCAGAGGCGCGCTGCTCCCTTCGATTATAACCTAGCACGAAGAGCAAAAATGATCAATGGCGCCACAATGATCGCTTTGACGAAGCTCGACGTCCTTTTCCCTGAGTCAAAGGGTGTTAAGACCTACAGTGAGCTGGGCGTCGAGGCGAAGAAATTCATCAGAAAGATCGAGGATGAGATCAAGATACCCGTTGCCTTAATAGGAACAGGACCAGGTTTCGATGAGCTTATCGACCTGCGTTAACGCCTGAACCATCCCTTCTTCTCCTCACCGAGTTCTCTCTGGAAATCCTCCATGATTTCCTTCTGCCGACGAGTCAATTTCTTAGGTATCTTAACTGTGACATGAACGATATGATCGCCTTTCCCGTATCTGCTTGGCATCCCTCTGCCTTTTAGTCTGATGATGTCTCCGCTCTGGATGCCTTCTGGTATCTTGATCTTTTCCTCGCCACCAATAGCAGGGACATTGATCTCTGTTCCGAGCGTCGCCTGTGCAATATTTATTTCAGCCTCGTAGATTGTATCAGCGCCTTTTCTTAGAAGGTATGGGTGTGGCTTAATCTTTACACCGACGTAGAGGTCTCCCTGGGGACCATTATATAGACCAGCATCACCTTGACCTCGAAGGGTTAGGTACATCTCTTCGTCGATGCCTGGCGGTATCTTAACATCTATCTGTCTCTTTGCCTCCTCGATACCATCGCCGCGACACCTAATGCAAGGTTTCTCGGGGGTTCTACCCCTGCCTTGACAGCGATCGCAGGTTGTGACAGTGATCATTCTGCCGAAGGGACTAGCTACGCTCCTCTGTACCTGGCCTTGACCACCACACTTGGGACACGTGATGATACCTGAGCCGGGTTCAGCTCCACTACCCCCACATCGACTACATCTCTCCAGCCTGTTTAGGTTCAACTCGACGGTGGCACCGGCCGCAGCTTGTTCTAGGCTGATCTCAACAGTGGTCTCGAGGTCCCTTCCCTTCTGGGGACCTGACTTCTGGCGTTGGAATCCAAAGCCAAAACCTCCTCCAAAGGACCCTCCGAAGAACCTATTTAGTATTTCCTCCATGTCGACGCCGAAGCCACTGAAGTCAGCGCCGCGGAAGATATCCTCTTGGCTATACGAACCGCTGATGCCGGCGTGGCCATAAGTATCGTACTTCTGCTTCTTCTCCGAGTCACTAAGTACCGCATATGCCTCGCTAATTTCCTTGAACTTTTCCTCTGATTTGGGATCCTTATTTCTATCTGGGTGGAGCTCGAAAGCGAGTTTTCTGAACGCTTTCTTAATATCGTCGGAGGAAGCATTTTTGTCCAAACCTAGAATCTCGTAATAGTCACGTTTTCCTGCCAAATTGATCCCTCAGCGGTGCCACTTCTCTCCAGATGCTGAAGAGTTCTGCGAGGAAGATGACTTAAAAAGGTTATCGAGTGTAGGGCAGACTCATTTTAAAAAATATAGCGAATTTATATGTGTGCATGCGCGCGCTTGGTTTTTTACTCGAGTTATAGCGTATTGTTATTTCTTTTCTTCGTCGACTACTTTGTATTCGGCGTCAACGGTTTTCTTTCCTTGCTCATCTTGTGATTCATCTGTTGAAGGTTGGGCTCCGGTTTGTTGCTGTTGTTGAGCGGCGGTCTGTTTATAGATCTCGGTCCCGGCTTCTTGGATGATCTTGGTGAGTTCTTCCGTTTTCGCCTTTATTGCTTCGTAGTCAGTGCCCTTAAGGGCTTCCTTTACGGCGTTAAGGTTGTCCTGGATCTTGTTTTTGAGGTCGCTGGGGAGTTTATCGCCGACTTCTGTTAAGGTTTTCTCGGTTGTGTAGGCGATGCTGTCAGCGTTGTTTCTGATCTCAGCCTCATCCTTCGCCTTCTTGTCGGCATCCGCGTATTTTTCGGCCTCCTCCATCATTCGGTCCTTCTCCTTCTGGTTGAGTTTTGTAGAAGCCTGGATTGTGATTCCCATTTGCTTGCCCGTGCCGAGGTCCTTCGCGGAGACGTTGAGGACACCATCTGCGTTGATGTCAAATGTTACCTCGATCTGTGGAACGCCGCGAGGAGCTGGAGGTATACCGGTTAGATCAAACCGGCCGAGGCTAATGTTGTCTTTCGCCATAGCCCGTTCGCCTTGGAGGACATGGATTGTGACTGCGGTCTGCATGTCAGCGGCGGTACTGAATGTTTGGGTTTGCTTCGTGGGGATAGTTGTATTGCGTTCGAGGATCTTAGTTCTAACTCCACCGAGTGTCTCGACGCCGAGGCTAAGGGGGGTGACATCTAAAAGGACGATGTCACTGATCTCACCTGCAAGTATGGCGCCTTGGATTGCGGCGCCCATGGCAACGCACTCCATGGGGTCGAGGCCTCCCTCCGGCTTCTTCCCGATGATCTCTTCAACGAACTGCTGAACTAGTGGCATCTTAGTCATACCCCCAAAAAGAATGACTTTATCGATCTTGTCCTTTGAGATCTTTGCGTCCTCGATAGTTCGGAGGAGGGGGGTTCTGATCCTTTCGATTATTGGGCGTGCTATTTGTTCTAGCTTCGCCCGGGTCATTGTGATGTGCATGTTCTTGGGGCCGTTTGCACCCATAGCTATGTAGGGGAGGTCAATGTCGGTTGATAGGACGCTGCTCAGCTGAATCTTCGCCGTCTCGGCGCCTTCTTTTAGACGAGCCATCGCCTTTAGGTCGCTACGGAGATCTATTCCGTCGCTCCGCTTGAACTCGTCGACAAGGTAGTCCATTATAGCTTTATCGACGTCTGCTCCGCCGGTCTGTGTGTCACCACTTGTGCTTAGGACTTCGAAGACTCCGCCTCCAAAGTCCATGACGGTAGTATCGTTAGTGCCTCCACCGAAGCTGAAAACTAGGATTTTGAGTTCTTTGTCAGCTTTGTCTACGCCATAGGCTAGAGCGGCAGCGGTCGGCTCGTTGACGATCCTGGTGACTTTTAGGCCTGCGATCTCACCGGCGTCGATGGTAGCTTGGCGTTGATTGTCGTTGAAGTGGGCAGGTACGGTGATTACGGCTTTCGTGACTTTTTCTCCTAGGAAGGTCTCGGCGTCTCTCAGGATCTTCTGTAGTATAAATGCGGAAATTTGCTGAGGTGTATAGTCTTTGCGATTGAGTGTTATTGTTTTACTTGTACCCATCAGGCGTTTTGCTTCCCTGACAGTGCCTTCAGGGTTGGTGATTGCTTGGCGTCTTGCTGGTTCACCGACGAGGAGTTGCCCGTCCTTTGTGAATGCAACTACACTTGGAAACATCTTTCCTGCGACCGTTGGCCCTTCGGCACTTGGTATGACTACTGATTTACCGCCCATGACAACCGCGGCGGCGCTGTTCGTTGTTCCTAGGTCGATTCCTATGATCTTTTCTCTTTTCTCAGACATATTTACTCTTCCTTGCTTTTTTCGCTCGGCGCCCCAGCGACTTTAACCATGCTGGCGCGGAGAACCTTGTCTTTGTAGGTGTAACCGCTCCTTATTTCCTCTACTACTATACCAGAGGGACAGTTGTTTGCTACAACTTCCAAGAGTGCTTCATGTTTAAAGGGGTCGAACGGTTTCCCGGTGCATTCGATAGGTTTGACACCTTCGGTTTCGAGGAACTTGAGAAGTTTGGCGTGGATCATGGAGACGCCTTCGTCTTTAGTGTTCGTGGCGATGATGCGTAGCTCGTCTGCGAGTATGACAAGCTGGCTGAATATTCTGACATTGGTTCTGTCGGTTGCTTCCTCAATTCTGCGTTGAGTCTGTTTCTGGAGGTTGTCGAGGTCTGCTTTAGCGTACTTAAGTTGGTTGGCGTAGGTTTCGAGAGTCTTGCCTGTGTCTGTTAATTGTTTCTCGAGTTCTGCGATCCGGTCCTCCATTTTCTGTCGCTTAGGTTTGGGTTTCGAAGGCTCCGAGTTCATGTTGGTAGGTGAAAAGGGTTGATAATATATTTTCTTTGTGGCTGGAGGGGATAATTATGCTTCATTGCTTGTGGGTAGTGAATGGGGGAATGTAGTTTTCATTAATGATTTTTTGTTACGGGTTCTGCGATGTCATCTACAGTCGGCTCCGCAGCTCGGAGAAAATCCTCGGTTTTCATCTCTATCCCGTAGAGGTGATGACCAGAGCCAAAATTGACGCGTTCCAACCTGAGGACATGTCTGTCAACCGTAAGAGGTATCCTCAGGAGAAGGGGACAGACCGCACCAGGGTCGACACCTGTGACCTCCCTAACGTCGATTGGAGATGCAACAGTAAGCTTCCTGCCTGAATGCCTCTTGGCTTTGAGGAAGTCAACGCGGTCGGTACCAACTAGAAAAAATGCGAAGCGGCCACCTCTGTCATCCTTCATAATAACTGTCTTGCATATCTCCTCCAGTTTGAAGTCGCCTTGACTGAACCGGGCAACGTCCTGGACGGTCATGGCACGATCGGTAAGTTCAATGAGTCTGTATGGGATCTCCATATTCTGCAGGATATGCTCGACTTCTAACATAGTTCGTTAAAGCTTCTTACGGAGTTTGTCGATAGCTTGGTCTACCTGTTCGACGCTGGTGCCGATGTATGTATGTGGGTTGAGCCACTTATCCATTTCAGCTGGAGTTATGATTCGTGATGCCTCAGTATCCTCCTCCATGACCTGCCTTAGGGGGAGTTTCTCTTCCCAAGCCTTTAGAGCAAGGCGTCTCATTAATTCATGGCCTTCTTGACGGCCGACGCCTTTAGCGATGAGCTCAATCATGACACGCTCAGTTAGTATGAGGCCGAGGGTCATGTTGAGGTTTCTTTCGATATTATCTGCGTCGAAACTTAAGTTCTTTATAATATCTATCATCTGCCGGAGGATATAGTCTGTTAATATAAAGCTCTCTGGGATGTTGATCCTTTCCATTCCACTGTTGCTTATGTCGCGTTCATGCTCTAGAGCGATAGATTCTAGGCTTGCATTGACGCTGCTACGGATGACGCGGGCAAGTCCACAAATACGTTCGGTATTGCTGGGATTAAGCTTTTGAGGCATCGTTGAGCTAGGGCTGCGAACCGCCTCACTTATCTCCGCGATCTCAGTGCGTTGAAGGTTACGGAGTTCGCGGCCAATTTTATCTAGAGTACCAGCAATTAAAGCTAGAAGACATTGGAGCTCAGCATGTCTATCACGCTGGATGATTTGATTAGTGATGAGAGCAGTCTCTAAACCGAGGCGCTTCATTGTGATGCGCTGGATCTCGAAGCCCTTGTCTCCGAAGCTCGCCATTGTACCGACAGCACCATTCATCTTCCCTACGAGGATACGTCTCCGAGTCTCGTTGAGCCTATCTAGGTGGCGCCCGACCTCTGCAGCCCAAAGGGCAAACTTCATGCCATAGGTCATCGGGAGAGCATGTTGTCCATGAGTACGTCCTATGCAGATGGTGTCGCGATGCTGCTCTGCTTTGTGGAGAAGCTGCCTAAGTAATGCTTTAAGGTCTTCCTCAAGGATGTCCATAGCCTTTCTTAGTTGTAGGGCGAGAGCTGTGTCTTCGATATCATAGCTCGTAGCACCCAGGTGAATGTATCCTCCTGCGTTCCCCTCGCAGGCCTCTTGGAGAGCATAGACCATCGCGAGAAGGTCATGTCGAGTATTCTCCTCTATCTTCTTAACGCGCTCGAGCTTAACAAAACCCACATTCGCCTTTTTCTCTATTTCCTTCGCCGCGGTTTTAGGGATTGTTCCGAGTTCAGCGTGAGCCCAAGCGAGGGCGGTTTCTACGTCGAGCCAGCTCTGGAGTTTCGACTCCTCAGTAAAGATAGCGTACATCTCAGGATATCTATATCTGAACTCGATTGGGTGAACGGGCATCGCGATCAACCTTTAGGAGTCGTTTAAGCGGATAAGCGTTAAGACAATATCTTTTTTCTTGATTTCCAAGAACTTACAAAGTCTTATGCGCATCTAGATAGAGTAAATTTAGAGGAGATCATGTTCAAAGACCTTAAAATCACCTTGGAAAACCGCCCTGGTACATTAGCGGACCTAAGTGAGGCTCTCGGAAAAGCTGGTATAAACATCGAGGGAATCTGCGGGTTTACGCGCGAGATCAGAGGAGACGAAGACCGGGAGTTCGTGACACACATCGCCCATATCCTCGTAGAAGATGCCACAACAGCTAAGAATGCCTTGAAGATGGCTGGGATCAGGGTCGAAGAGGAACAAGAAGCTTTAGTCCTTAACGTTAGGGATCGTCCCGGTGAACTCGCGATGGTCTCCCGCCGATTGGCCGATGCAGGAATAAACATCACAGTCTTCTACACGGCAACACGAACAAGGATAGTCCTTGGAGTATCCGATCCTAAAAAAGCACATTCCCTCTTAGGAATCGAATTCGCTCGAGGTTAACCCGCTGGATGTACCCTTTTATACCGCCATCCTAAGCCTACTTTCAGCATACTGCGGGGAAACTTTGTTGAGTACCAGTTTTAACATTATCATTTGCATCAAACAGGTCCCCGAGACCACAGAGGTCGAATTCGACAAGGAGACAGGCCGCCTTAAACGCGAGGGTGTTGCAGCGGTCATCAACCCCTTCGACGAATACGCTTTAGAAACGGGACTACGATTCAAAGAAAAGTATGGTGGTAGAGTTAAAGTCCTCAGCATGGGTCCGCCTATGGCGGAGCAGGCGCTCCGCGACTCCATCGCAATGGGTGCTGATGAGGGTTGGCTAGTTACCGATCGAGTCTTTGGTGGAGCAGATACTTGGGCTACTAGTCTAACCCTCGCAAAAGCCATCCAATACATAGGTTCATATGATATCATCATCTGTGGGTTAAAAACAACTGACGGTGATACTGGACAGACAGGTCCTGAGATGGCAGAGCACCTAGACGCCCCTTGCATCAGCTACGTAAGCCAGATAATTGATGTTAAGGACCGGAAGGTGATGTTAAAGAGGAATCTCGACGATGGCGTCGAGACCCTCGAAGCATCCCTCCCCCTAATAATAACGGTTAGTAAAGACATTGGTCAGCCTAGACTGGCCACGCTCCGTGGGCGTCTCGCCGCTAAAAAAGCCGTCATCAAACAAATTACCAATAGAGAGATGGGCATGAACCCAAATGAACTCGGACTTGACGGTAGCTACACCCGAGTGACTAAGATATTTACTCCCGAGCCCCATGCTGGGGGCGAAGTTATCGAGGGTTCACCAGACCAGCTCGCGGAAGCGATCTATCAGAAGCTCAGGGAGGCGAAAATAGTATGAGTGATCAGCTTGTGAAAGTCAGTGACAATTGTACAGGTTGCGGTATCTGTGTCTCCTACTGTCCTTTCGGAGCCATTACACTAGTCGACAACAAAGCCTCCATCAACGACACCTGTAGGATCTGCGGAGCTTGCGAACCAGTCTGCCCTGTCAAAGCTATCACGATTAAAAAGACCGAGACACTCCAGGGCTTCTCCAACTGGAGAGGCGTACTAATCTATGCTGAACAACACGGTGGCAAGGTTCATCCCGTTACCTACGAACTCCTCGGCAAAGGCCGAGAGCTAGCGGCTACACTCGGTGAGCCGGTCTACGCCATCGTAATTGGTGAAGGTCTCACAAATGCAGCCGAGGAACTTGCGAGGCGTGGCGCCGACAGGGTTCTCGTTTATGATCATCCGAGCCTCACAACATACCGCGACGACCCTTACAGCCAGATACTCGCTGAGGCGACCCGAGAGCTGATGCCCAGTATCTTCCTAATCGGAGCCACCTCAATCGGACGAACCCTCGGACCACGCGTCGCGGCCAAACTAAAAACCGGTCTCACCGCCGACTGCACTGGGCTTGATATCGACCCGGAGACTAGACTCCTCCTACAGACCCGCCCAGCCTACGGCGGAAACATAATGGCCACAATATACACCCAGAACAGCAGACCTCAGATGGCGACAGTCCGATACAAAGTTATGAACGAGGCCACCCCCGACCCTTCCCATTTGAGCGAGATAGTCAACAAAACCGTGGATCCCACTAGGCTTCAAGACCGCGTTCAGGTTATCGGCTTCGAGGCAGCTAAAGAGCAGATGAGCATAGTTGAAGCAGACATCGTTGTCAGCGGGGGTAAGGGACTTGGGGAACCGAAGGGCTTCGAACTCATCAAGCAACTTGCAGACGTCCTAGACGGAGCAGTAGGCGCGAGCAGGCCAACGGTTGACGAGGGCTGGATCGAGTACAGGCACCAGGTCGGCCTCAGTGGCCGTACCGTCCGCCCCAAGCTCTACATCGCCTGCGGTATCAGCGGCTCTGTCCAACATCAAGCTGGCATGAAGACAAGTGACCTCATAATCGCTATAAACAAAGATAAGGAAGCCCCAATATGTCGGATAAGTACCCTTGCTGCTGTCGGTGACCTTTATGAAGTGGTGCCACATCTCATAAAGAAGATCAAGGAGCAAAAGGCTCGTGGCTAGTTACAACAAGGTAGATGAAGAGGTCAAACGCAGACTCGAGGAAATCGTTGGCGTCAAATACGTTTCCCTCAGCAAAGACGATATAGAGAAAGCCTCGGTAGACGAGAGTCCTCTAGAGCCACATCCCCCTGAAGTCGTAGTAAAGCCTGGTACAACGGCTGAAGTCTCCGCCATCATGAAACTGGCTTACGAGCGGATTATACCAGTCGTCGCCCAGGGAGGTCGCACCGGCCTCAGCGGAGCCAGCCACCCCGTCCGAGGAGGAATCGCTCTCAGCCTCGAGCGCATGAACAAAATTCTGGAGATCGATGAAGACAATCTTACATGCACCACCGAACCTGCAGTTCTAATAAGTGAGGTTCACGAGGCCACTGAGAAGGTTGGTCTCTATTATCCCCCCGACCCCGGACAGGAGTCTGGAAGCATTGGAGGCAACATCAATACAAATGCCGGCGGAATGAGGGCTGCAAAATACGGTGTCACCCGCGACTACATTCAAGCTCTTGAGGTGGTGTTGCCTACGGGCGAAATCATCAACATGGGCGGCAAAACTGTTAAGGATACCACTGGCTACAGCCTCATCGACCTGTTGATTGGCTCTGAGGGAACCCTCGGAGTGGTAACCAAAGCTACGCTAAGATTAGTGCCTAAACCTAAGTTTACAGCTCTTATCTACGCTCCCTACAACAGTGCTTACGACGCGGCGAAGACAGTCGCCGAGATTGTTAAGAGGAAAGTCCAGCCATATGCGCTGGAGTATCTTCCACAGCACGCCATTCTTACCATCGAGCGATACATCGAGCGTAAGCTACCCGACAATACCCACCCTGCCTACCTAATGGTTGGCCTTGAATCGAACAGCGAGGCGGAGCTCGATAGAATACTGGAGGAGGCGGGGACGGTCTGCATGGAACTCGGCGCCGTAGACGTCTTCCTCGCGGAGACAGCTGAGCAACAGCGGAGCATCTGGGAGGCAAGAAAAGCGCTTTTCGACGCTTATCTTACCTTATATGAATTAGATGAGGCAGACGTGTGCGTCCCTCGTGCTGCTATCCCCGCCTTCGTCGAGGAATGCGAGAAGGTTGCGAAGCGAAGAGGAGTAACCATCGCCGCTGTCGGCCACGCAGGCGACGGAAATATCCACTGCAACATACTACGACAGGGTCAGAACGATGAAGAGTGGCCAGTCGTCCTTGAAGGTGCAATCGCTGAACTTATCGATATCAGCCTCAGAATGGGTGGTACAGTCAGTGGTGAACATGGCCTTGGCTACACGAAGCGTCACTACCTAGAGAAGAGAGTGGGGAGAATCCAGGTAGACCTCATGAAGGCGATAAAGCTGGCTTTCGACCCGAAGAACATCCTCAACCCGGACAAGGTCTGGATTTAATATTCTCTATATGCTTCCGCTAACGGGTGACCTATGCAAGCGAGGGTAAACGCCTTATACCAGCCGAAGGGGCTCCTGTGGGCCTCGAACCCTTCGGTTATGAGGGTCTCTTGGAGTTTTTTCATAAACTCCTTCGCCTGCCGAGGGGAGCCTAATTGTTTAGATATATGAGCATAGGGATAGAGGAGTACCCGCTTGGTGCCTATCCTACCCGTATCAGTTTTGATGTTATTTGTGAATGCTTTGATCAACTCGTCGAGGCGGCCTTCGTCCTGCTTCTCGAAACATGTTAAGCAGACTAGAACGTTCTCGAGCGTCTCCTGCTTCGGTTCGGGGGGTTGCTCCGCGACGGGGGTCTCCTTCTTAGTCTCGTAGCTGAAGCTGCTGCAGTGAAGGTGGAGAA
>CAZIAF010000059.1:2576-11309 GCA_964537625.1 uncultured Candidatus Bathyarchaeia archaeon | reverse complement strand
TTTCAGAAGTTACGGAAAAAAAAGCTACCGCCTGTATATAGAATCCGGCGCGCGCGCATCGCGGAAAGTGCTTGACCAAGACATAACCAATAATAAGTCGCACTTCAACTCGTTCCTTGTTGAATAATTATGAGAGGAATATTATTAGCCGTAATTTGCATATTAGTCTCAATAATTTTCCTTGGCATCTTCTTAAATTTACAATTTGGAGAAGGTATCATACAGGGTAAGGTATCAATAGGACCTTGGACACCAGTCGAAACACCGGGAATAGGCTACCCACCCACAGAAGTCTTTACATCCAGAAAAATCATTCTCGAAGGCTCATTCTTTGATAAAGTCGTAATTCCTATGAATGGAACCGGATATTTTCACGCATCTGTAAAGGCAGGAATATATAAACTTACAATGACTAATTGCACCTTCTTAGGATGCTCGAATGTTTTGCCAAAAAAAGTTACAATCAAGGAAGGGGAGATAACAATTATAGATATTGACATCGACACCGGTATACGATAAGATAACGTGCGCTAGACAGGTTAACTATGCTTTAATAACTCGTTGATACAAAACTCATGCATTCTTGAAACCCTCTAGTAAACCTAATATCTTTTCGAACCATCGTTGATTTGACTATGCATGGTTGATATTCTTGCTCCGCTCCTAACCCAACTCGGCGTAGGTGGGGTTGCAGGTCTTTGTGTGGGATTTGCGTTGAAGAAAATCGGTAAACTCTTTGCCTTTCTTCTTGGCATCGCATTCTTAGGTTTACAGATCCTTGCTTACAAGGGGATAATAAACATTAACTACGGTGCCTTAGAGGAATGGGGTCGGGGAGTAATCGGTCAGGTTGGGCAACTTGAGGGCATTTTTACAGCCATGATCGCCAATTTGCCTTTTGCTGCAAGCTTCCTTGTCGGTCTAGCCATAGGAATAAAAATAGGCTAAAATGAAGTGGCTCATTCACAAGAATAGGATAAACATCGTTTAATAGACTCGATCATTACCGAGTTAATTGGTTTAATATGGGCAATCCGGAATCGTCTTTCACAAAGGTCGCTGATATTTCGGAGATTCCAACTGGAAAAATGAAGATGGTTAAGATCAAAGACTTGGAGATTCTAATTATAAATATTGGTGACAATTTCTACGCAATCGAGAACCGTTGTACCCATAGAAAAGGAGACCTCTCCAAGGGATCTCTTGAAGGCTATGTGTTGACTTGCCCCGTTCATGGCTCTAAATTCGACGTCACAACTGGGAAAAACGTCAAGGGACCGAAGTTAATGTTCTTTAGGGGAAATACAGGTGACTTGAAGTCTTATGAATTGAGAGTAGAGGGAAAAGACATCAAAATTTATCAGCGGAGTTCTTGGGGAGTTTAGTTCTGGTTGATACGGATTGGCGATTTAATAAAAAAAATCATCGTTTAAGAAAAAATGTTAAGCTAGAAAACATATGCGCATTTTAATTCAGTTTGAGAAGCTTGGCTGCATTCTCGTAAAATATCTTCCTAACCGTGTTCTCCTCAACGCCGATAGCTCGAACTTCTCTGACCTGCTCCCTAAGGTAATTCTCACTGAATCCGCGTGGAAAGTAGCTTGAATCAGTACCAAAAATAATTCTGTCGGGGCCGATGGTCTCAAGACACTTGAGGAAAAGGTCGCGTAGCGTTAGTTGATAAGGCATCCAAGCCATCCACTGGTTACTACCGGATGTATCTATCATAACATTGGGACAAGCCCAGCAAAGCTGCAGTAACTCCCTGAAATAGCATGCACCGAAGTGAGGGATTACAAACATTAACGCGGGGAAGCTCGCGGCAACATTCCAGAGACTTAGCGGATTGAGGTTACGCAGATCTCTAGCGGGTCCCCCTCCACCGCCGAGTACACCGAAATGGATCAACACAGGTACTTCTAATTTTTCTGCCATCTCCCATAATGGATATGCCGCTTTATCGTCGATTGGACGGTCCAAAGCAGAGGCGATCATCTTGAAACCACTCAAACCCAGCACCTTCACCGCCCTCTCAAGCATCTCAGCGGAGTTAGAAGAGAAAACGTCATGATGTGCGAAACCCGTGAACCTATCGGGATGCATCTTCACTATCCCAGCAAGGTTGTCATTTCCGCCGCCCATGACGAAGTTGACTCTACTGACTCCCTTTCTGTCGATGTCCGCTACCCAACGCTCAGCTTGTTCCTTGTCAGTATGACTGCTAGTTTCTGGCGAATCGAAGCCCCATTTAAGTCTCCATTCATCACGATACTTGGCAGAGTTTTCTATGATTATAGTAGCTTTGCGTTCACCGTATTTTTGAATCAAGGTCTGACTGTAACTGGCGCGGGAGGGAGAGTGCTGAAAAGGGAAGTGAGCGTGGAAATCAAGTATCTTGAGCCCATGGTTATACATAGAATCAACTCAGATAGGAATGGGATGATGCAGATGGTTTTAAGGATTTTACTCGAAAAAAAAGTTACTTTCATAAATTCACACAAAAATAATTCCAAGTCTGATTACCCCTATGATAGAAAACGTGTTTTCAAATTTATATGATTCAAATCGAATACTACTCCGGTGTCATACTTGGTTAAAAAAGACCGACTGCAGGAACTACGTGGTTTCCTAAAGGACAGTCATAGAAAGACATTCGATTTCTCTTCAACAGATCAAAATATGGGTGTACCTCCACCACCTATAGAGAAACAATTGGGTATAGGTCAGAGACGGGTGGAACTATGTCGAGTTGGTAGCTGGAATATTAATAATGTTAAGTTGGAGCAGGCTATCAAAGACCGTATTAGTTGGAGGAGTTATTCAGGAAAACCTCTGAGTCTGCAGGAACTATCGTTTCTAGTTTGGGCTACGCAGGGTATAAGAGAGGATCCTCATGGGGGGAGAGTGTTTAGGGTTGTTCCATCTGCTGGTTGTCGTCATGCTATAGAGACGTACATCGTTGCGTTGAATGTCGAGGGGCTTGAAGAAGGAATATACAGGTATCTTCCTCTTTCTCATCAGTTGGTTGAGGAGTATAAGGAGACTGGTTTGTCTAGAAGAATTGTTGCCGGGGCTCTAGGGCAGAGGTTTGTGGGTGAGGCTTCGGCAGTGTTCGTCTGGACTGCCATACCTTACAGGATGGAGTGGAGATACGGCGAAGTTTCGCATAAAGTAATTGCTCTCGACGCAGGCCATGTCTGTCAGAACCTATATCTTAGTTGTGAAGCGGTTGGGGCAGGGACGTGTGCAGTTGCAGCTTATGATCAGGAGGAGATGGATAGACTTCTTCGAGTTGATGGAGAAGAGGAATTCACAATCTATCTGGCGTCTGTAGGAAAGAAAAATGTATTACGAGCGTCAAGTAATACCTAACTTATTCTTTGATCTCAAGTTTACCAATCTCATCCACAATTGTAAACGGGTTCCAAGCGACCTCCCATAGGTGACCGTCAGGATCACTAAAGTAGGATGAGTACCCACCCCAGAATACGGTTTGAGGCTCCTTCACTACTCTCCCACCCTCAATGCTTTTCACCATTTCAATAAATTCGTCGACTTTTTTCTTATCCTGTAGATTGAGTGCAAGAGTCACGCCTCGGAAACCCGTACCGGTTCCAGGTACACCAATGTCTTCAGCCAAGAGGTTCCAGGGATATAAGGCCAAAATAGTATTTTCTGTATAAAACCATGTTATCGAGTCGTTACTTTTTTTTGATTTTTCGAACCCGAGGGACTCGTAGAACATCGAAGATTTTGCCAAGTTTTTTACTGCCAGTGTTACAATGCTTATGACTCTCATTGTTTAGAAATATTGCTTTTTGTATTAATAGTCGCGCACTCGTTTTGATAGAAGATCAGTTTTTAGCCGGATTCCTGATGAATTCTAAAACTTTAACCAAAGTTACGCCTATCAAATTAAATGCAAGCATTGTCGAAGAGCAGCATTGTTGAGTGGGTGGAGAAAAACAGAAGCAGTATCATTAACTTCCTTCAAGGCTTCCTAAAAGTGCCTAGTCCGAATCCACCCGGAGACACTCGAAGCGCAAGCGCCTACGTCGAACACTTTCTAAAAGAGAGAGAAATCGATTACAAGATAGTGGACCCAGACCCTGAGAAGCCTAATATCGTTTCAAGCTTCGCAGCGCCAAGTCCCGGTCGTAGCTTAATACTTAATGGCCACATCGATGTATTCCCAGTCGGCGACGGAAAAAACTGGAGTCACGACCCTTGGGGGGGAGAACTCGTAGACGGCAGGATCTATGGACGAGGTGCCTGCGACATGAAAGCAGGTACAACTGCATCCATATGGACTTATGCCTACCTTTATAACATAAGAAGGAAATTGAAGGGAAAACTGACCCTTACTGTAGTTAGCGACGAAGAGTCTGGCGGTAAACTTGGTTCAGGTTGGCTCATTGATAACTTACCGGAGGTCGTTGGTGACTGCTGTTTAAATGGTGAGCCCAGCAGCCCTTACACCCTACGTTTCGGTGAAAAAGGACCTCTATGGCTCAAGGTGACGGTCAACACTCTTGGAGGTCACGGAGCATATCCGCATCTAAGTCCGAACGCTATCAAGATCGCAGCTCGCTTAATCGCTGACCTTGATGCCCTGACTGAAGTTCCAATACCTTATCCCGAAAATCTTGCCCAAGCACTAATAGAGGGGCGAGATGCAGCTGAGAGGGCGTTAGACGCCGGGGGAGCCGATATGATGAAGAAGGTGAGTGTCAACATCGGCGTTGTCTCCGGTGGCTTGAAAGTCAACATGATCCCGCGTGAGTGTACATTCGAGCTTGACATTCGCCTACCACCGGGAATATCGAAGGAGGACATCATTCCACTCATCCAGAGTATAACCTCACGGTACCCTGAAGTAAAGGTTGAGGAGATGCGATATGATGCCCCCAATTGGAGCCCCCCTTACGGCGAAATGCCACAGATTATCCGAGCAAATTCTCACCTCCTAGGAATCGATCCGAAGCCCATAGTAAGTTTAGGTGCATCCGATCTTAAGTTCTGGAGGGCAAAGGGTGTCCCAAGCTACTACTATGGTCCTACGAACCATGGCATGGGCACCATTGACGAATACGTTGAGGTTAACGAGCTCATACACATCATTAAGGTCCATCTCCTCTCAGCTTACGAATATCTTCAGAGAGACTAGTTTGTTAAAACGATACTAAGAAGCACGATGCTCAATTATTGAATCTATCTGGCCATAACTCACATCTGCAGTAATATTTATGCTTGGATTACCCGCCAGCATCGACGATCCTAAAACCGTTAATTGCGATCAGTATGTGGTTGAAACCGAGCGGTTTAGCTCTAGTTGTTATTGTGGTAAGTGCAGCATACTAGTGGCTTCATCGCGTAATCGATCAAATATATCTCGATTGATCATTATATCTTAATAGTGAAGTAAATGCCAGATACTGGGATAAAACCAAACGATCTGAAGGCAAATTTAATGGGAATGGCTAACTTATTTCAAGCCTCAAGTACTCGAATAAGAGACAAGATCCCTAAAGGAAATACTTTTAGAATACTTGGTTTCGAGGAAGATAACCCCCGACTTGGATGGGTTATCCCCCCAACTTTAGAAGACATTATGGAAGTCTCCAAGAGATTTCTGGATTTAGATGTAGTTAAGGGGAAAACCCGATTCGTTTTCGTGGGTATGGGTGGATCAATCAACTCAGTGAAAGCCCTAATCAAGATTCTAGGAAACCAGAGTTCAAACAAATTATACACACTTGATAGCCTCGACCCCGCTGCCATGGCAGATCTATTCGCCTCTCTAAATTCATTACCAAACACACTAGCAATCGCCATCTCCAAGTCAGGTACAACTACAGAGACTAGGCTCCTTGCAGACGTGCTAATGAAGAAATTCGAGGAGGAAGGCCTCGAATATAAGAACCACTTTCTCTGGTTAACTGATCTGCCCGAGAGTAGAAAAAAGCTTGTAGCGGCAGGTTGGCGGGAATCAGCAGCGTTCTCGATTCAGGTTGATGGAGGCAACGATATCGGTGGAAGATTCAGTGCACCGCATACACTGATCTTCCTCATTCCTCTGCTCCTACTCCTTGAAGGGAATCTGAGTAAGTTAGAGGCAATCTGGCAAGGATATCTTGAGCTAAGAGAGAATCTAATGAGGGAGGCTGCTCAAAAAGCTCAAGGCCTAGCTGAGCACAATACATCTCATTTCGCAATCGTGCTCGAAGTCGAACTTTCAGATGCATTAGAAACATGGATCATCCAACTTTTCCAGGAGTCTCTTGGATCGAAGATACCAGGTTATAACCCTAAAACAGTGGTAACAAGCTCCGATTTCGTCCCTGATGGATTCGAAAAATTGTACTTTAACGTCACACATCCAAATATTATATGCAGGGCTATGGTGATCATGTATCTGCTCCAACTCTTCGTAGCATTATTCTCATTTGAAAAAGGGATCAACTTCGTTAATCAGCCTGAAGTTGAGAGCTATAAAAGTGAAATGAAAGAAGTCCCTCTTATCGAGAGGCCTGAAGGCGGTAAGATAAATGCTCTCAGGCTTGTCGATGAACTGAAAAGTTCCAATATAATTAAACAAGTAAAATTTCTAGAAGTAGTTTCTTACTGGTATTTACAGGAAGAAGAACGAAAGAATATTCGACAGACATTAGCAGTTGCTTTCCCTGGAAAGGAGATCTTTGTGTTTGCAGGAAGCGACTGGAACCACCACTCATATCAAGCGGCTAGTAAAAACATGGATACTTTGTTCATAATACTAATAAAAGGAACCTATGAGTCGAAAGTGAAAGGGATATCCAAGGAAGTCATCATGGAGAACACAAATGTCCTAAAAAGGATAGCAAAAGCCACCTTCAAGACACTAAAACAAAAGGCAATTTTCTTGGTAGTGAATTAAGGCACACCTCATTTTATACGTGAGAATACGCTACAAGTAAGCTATGAGGAGAGGCGCCATTTCCGTTTGATAGATATTCTATTAGTCTTTGAGGTTCATCAGCCTTTCAGATTTAGAAGAGACTTTTTCTGGGGAAAAAGAGAGTTCCGCAAGCTCAAAAAAAGTGAACTCTTTGAACATTATTTTGATCTTAAAACAGATGAAGAAATATTCAAACGCGCTAGCAGGAAATGTTACCAACCTTCAAACGATATATTACTGAAATTAATTGATGAACATAAGCATGGAAAAAAGGATGTGCGGGTAGCCTTCAGCATCTCAGGCGTCTTCTTGGAGCAATGTGAAAGGTTTAACAAGGATGTCCTAGAGGGATTCAAGCAGCTTTCGAATACAGGGAGGGTTGAGTTCCTCGGACAGACATACTACCACTCGCTAGCGAGCCTATACCCCAACAAAGATGAGTTTGTAGCTCAAGTTGAAGAGCATAGGAACACAGTAAAAGAACTGCTAGGTTACAATCCAAAAGTCTTCGAAAACACTGAACTCATCTATAATAATGGTATAGCAAGGTCCGTTGAACAGCTGGGTTTCAAAGGCATGTGCACCGAAGGAGCTGAGAGGATAATCGGCTCTAACTCACCTAACCAACTTCTCGAGGCGAATGGGTGTGAAGGGCTAAGAGTAATACTTCGCAACTACAAGCTAACCGACGACATAGGTTTTAGATTCTCGACTCAGTCTTGGAGCGAGTGGCCCCTAACTGTTGAAAAATACGTGAACTGGCTAGCTTCAAATAATGGCCAGTATATATGCATCTTCCTAGACTACGAGACTTTCGGAGAACACCATTGGCCCGAGACGGGCATTCATGATTTCCTAAGAAAGCTGCCAGGGGAGATAATTAGTAGGAAGAACCTAGTACTGTCAACACCAACGAAAGTAATATCCGACCACGAACCAACGGGTATACTTGACGTACCTGAATCGAAAACAGTCTCTTGGGCAGACATAGAGAGGTCAACTGACAGTTGGATTGGCAACGACATGCAGTGGGCATTCTTCTCTGAGGTTAGGGACATTGAGAAGCTGATAAAAGAGTCAGGAGACGCCAAGTTTACGAAGCTTTGGAGATACTTCCAAATAAGCGACCACCTCTACTACATGTTCACCGCCGGAGGCGGTCCAGGAGAGGTACACTCCTACTTCAGCCCCTACGCTAAGCCAATCGATGCATTCATCACCTCTCAAGCCGCGTTCATGGACCTCGAGCAAAGATTAAAGACTGAAACCTTTGCAGCGAATGAAACATTCAACTACCAAACCGGTGAAGGAAAAGAAGGGTCCACAGGTTTTACAATTCTTAGCTTGATAGGGTTCAATGATTCTCTCTCGAAGGTCCCTCTTCGTAGTATAGAATTCCATCGAAAAAGAGGCGATTTCGAGGTCTGGGTTGAGCAAAGTCTCCGTGATATAGCGTTGGCCGATAAGATTCATGAAGTAAACGCAAAGGACCTTGGGGGCGAAAAAATCAGGCTAGAGTTGAAAAAAGTCGTCAAACAACATATAACCATGCTTCGAACAAACCTCAGGGAAATGGGGTACCAATGAAGGCTGACGAAATCATCTTCGGAGAAGAAACTACTACTCACTACAATAAGGCAAGGGAGAAGGAGTGGATTGTTACAAATGGTTTGGGTGGATATGCATCGTCCACCATCACCGGAGCTAATACTAGAGGCTATCATGGATTATTAGTAGCCTGCGTACCTCCAGCTCTGAGGCGTTTACTACTCCTTTCAAAACTCGAGGAGGAGATC
>CAZIAF010000059.1:0-2476 GCA_964537625.1 uncultured Candidatus Bathyarchaeia archaeon | reverse complement strand
CTCGTCAACTGCAGAGACTTTCACTCAAGAACCAGGCAGAATTCAGGATCAGTCTTCTTTCAGATCCCTATAACCGGAGGAGTAAGAATTGAAGCGAGTAAAGACGCACCGAATCTGAACCTATGGAGCAACATGGGAAGATACGAGTCCTCCGAGACATGGTACAAGAACATGGTATACGACGAAGAGGCTGAACGAGGTCTCGACGATCGAGAGGACCATTTTAGCCCTGGATTCTTTATAGCTACCCTCCATGACCAAGATGTTTTAACTCTAATAGCCTCAGTAAACGCCTCCATCGCACCGACAAAAGACCTTTCTCCAAAAGAAAACCTGAGGTATAATCAAACTGTACTAAAATATTCTCATCTTCATAATTGGTTAATTCATGCATCTGACCAATTCATAGTGAAACTTCAGGGCGATGGGGCGACAGTAGTAGCCGGTTACCATTGGTTTGGTGAATGGGGTAGAGACGCCATGATCGCGCTACCAGGTTTATTGTTAACAACGGCAAGATTCGAGGAAGCAAAGGAAGTCATAAAGAGATTCTTGGATTACACGCGAAATGGTCTTGTTCCTATCTACTTTGACGAGTATGGAAAACCGGGATATGCTTCAATCGATACCTCACTGTGGCTGATCTACGCCGTGTACAAGTATTTTTCTTACACAGCCGATCTCCGATTCGTCGAAGAGATATACCCAAAACTCCAAGAAATCATTGACTGGTATCGACATGGAACCGATTATAGAATAAGAGTTTCGGAAGACGGCCTACTTGGGGTAGATTCGGAGGAGGGTTCACTCACTTGGATGGATGCAAGGGTCGACGGCGCCCCAGTCACTCCGAGGGGAGGCAAATGTGTGGAGGTAAACGCCCTTTGGTACAATGCGCTTCGTTCCATGGAGGAGCTATCCGCTAAACTCGCTAAGGACCAAACCCCATACAAAAAACTTAGTTTAGTAGTTAGGAAAAGCTTTAACGACGTCTTCTGGCATCGCGAAGGTGATTATCTCTACGATTACGTTAATGAGGAAGGAGGCGACGAATCAATTAGACCAAATCAGATTCTCAGCATCAGTCTTCCTTTCCCCATTTTAATGAGGGAGCGGTGGGGAAGAGTCTTCAAGACTGTAGAACGGTGCCTTCTAACTCCATACGGATTGAGGAGTTTAGCGCCTCAAGACCCTAGATATATTGGGAAGTGCATGGGTGAACCAAGGGATCGTGACTTTGCCTATCATAACGGCACGGTATGGAGCTGGCTCACCGGACCATTCTTAACTGCTTACGTGAGATTAGGGTGGAATCCGGATTCACTCATGATCCAGCACCTTCTCCAAAGCTTTAACGAACACATAGGTGAAGCTGGCTTGGGTAATGTTTCCGAGATCTTCGACGGGGATAGCCCTCATAGACCACGCGGCTGCATAGCCCAAGCTTGGAGCGTTGGGGAGCTTTTAAGAACCTACTCAGAGGACCTGAAATTTAAAGAAGGAATGATCTAATGAAGCATTATGTAAAATTCGAAAAAAGCATTCAAGAAGCTTTAATTCTGAGCCCCTCTACGGGGTTCAACTCCCAGTCCCAGAGCATAGAACGAAGGAAGGATACGCTACTTGATAGATGGTGTAGAATCAATATCGAAAGATCCAATAGACCCAAGGATAGAGCTGGCGACTCCTCCGTTCTACAACTAGTTGAATCGTCGAGGAAGAACTGTCCCTTCTGTCCAGATCGTATTAATACGAGCACCCCGATGTTCCCCAAGAATCTAGTATCTGAAGGTAGATTGAGAATAGGGGAAGCAGTAGCTTTCCCAAACCTCTTCGCCTTTGCCCAGTATCATGCGGTCGTTGTGCTTACCAAGGAACATTTCCTCCCCTTAGACAAATTTGATCCAGCAATCATTAAGAATGGACTTGAAGCAGCGCAAAGTTACCTTGAAGCTGTCAAGACGAATAACCCTAGAATCAGGTTCTGCTCCATCAACTGGAATAACCTCCCAACCGCAGCGGCTAGCATGCTTCACCCACACCTCCAAGTGATAGCGGATGAGGCCCCAACTCGCTACATCGGCGAGACTATAGAAGCTTCTAGAGCTTTTCACCAGAAAAATAATGTGTGTTACTGGGATGACCTTGTTGAGGCAGAAAAGGAGAACGAAGAGAGGTTCATAACAGAACAAGGTGGCTCCACATGGTTAACTAGCTTCTGTGGCTTGGGTAATAACGACGTTATGGGTGTATTTGAAGCATCAAACATCCTTGAGTTAAGCGATAGTGCACTCGAGGAGATTTCAAAGGGTTTATCGATTATGTTGAGAGGTTACCATGCAATAGGTGTGCAGGGTTTTAACATGTCCTTATTCTCTGGACCCATTGATAATAAGGAGCAGCACTTCAGAGTTCATTCTAGAATGATATCCAGACCAGATATCAGACAGATATACACCTCCGACGCAGGATTTTT
>CAZIAF010000058.1:0-11377 GCA_964537625.1 uncultured Candidatus Bathyarchaeia archaeon | reverse complement strand
TTCGCCCCGGTGGCTTAGCCTGGCCAAAGCGTTTGCTTGGTAAGCAAAAGATCGCGGGTCCAAATCCCGCCCGGGGCTCCACTCTTCAAGTTTGATTCTCTAGGTGTAGCGCGCTCGCGCATTACGAATAAAGTATTTTCCGATTTTACAAACTCACCTCAAGACTTATCAATCCAACTTACATTAAGCGAGAATAGACGCATCGGGGTCTCTTATTGAACGATATTAATCATCACGCCAATCCAAATGTTATAGGTAAAGGCACATGGTACGATAAAGCTGCTTATGAATTAATTGAGCGTGAGAAAAAACTCGGCAGGAGTCTAAAGATTATTAGAACCGAGAGCGGACTCGGTGCATCAGGATTCCCCCACATAGGAAGTTTAGGAGATGCGCTCAGAAATTTTGCCGTAGCTCTTGGCTGTAGAGTACAGGGATACGACGCAGAATTAATAGCATTCAGCGATGATAAAGATGGCTTAAGGAAGGTACCTGCCGGACTTCCAAAGGAACTAGAGAAATGGCTCGGTTATTCAGTATCTACTATTCCCGATCCCGCGGGTGACTGCCATAAAAGCTTCGGCGCCCATATGACTAGCCAGCTACTCATTGCCCTCGATATTGCTGGCGCTGATTATCACTTCATGTCGGGTTTCGAATGCTACAAGCAGGGTATATTCAATAATGAAATCCTTCAAATAATGAACAATCACGAAAAAGTAGGTAGAATAATCAAAGAAGAGATAGGACAGGAGAAATACGTAGAGGAACTTCCCTACTTCGTTGTCTGCGAAAATTGTGGAAGAATCTATTCAACTCATGCCATATTATACCACTCCGAAAACCACACAATCGAGTACGATTGTAAAGGTCTGGATGTCCAAGGTAAATGGCTCGAAGGCTGTGGGCATAAAGGCGAAGTAGACGTCCTCTCAGGTAACGGAAAACTAAGTTGGAAGGTCGAGTTCGCCGCTAGATGGAGAGCCCTCGATATTCGTTTCGAAGCCTATGGTAAGGACATTGCTGACAGCGTCCGAGTAAACGACAGGATATGTAGGGAGATTCTAGGTTGGGAGCCACCCATGCACGTACAATACGAGATGTTTGTCGATCGTGGTGGGAAGAAGATCAGTAAGTCCGCAGGAAACGTCTTTACCCCTCAAATCTGGTACCGATATGGTTCTCCACAATCACTCAATCTCCTTATCTTCAAACGCTTCGTTGGAACTAAGAGCGGAAGTGTCGAGGACATCACCACCCACATGGACGAGTTCGACGATAACGAAGATATCTTCTTCGGTAAAACTAAGACAAAAGATGAGATGGAAAAGGCTCAGCTTTCAGGATTATATGAATATTGTTGGATGCTAAAGCCTCCTAAAGAACCTAGAGTACATATTCCTTACAACCTAGTGTTAAAACTCGCGCGTCTTGCGTCAAAGGGCTCCGAAGCCGAGTTCATTAGGGCGAAGCTCAAGGAATATGGCTACTTAGACAAAGGTGAAAATGGTCTCAAAGAGAGGATCAACTACGCATTAAACTGGATTGAAGACTTCGCTGAAGAACGGCAGGAGATTATTTTCACTAAGGAAGAAGTGGAAATGCTAAACGCGGTAATCATCCAACTTCGGAAAGCGCAGACACATGAGGAATATCAGAGTGTTGTATTTAATGCTGCGAAGGCTATTAATTTAAAACCTAAAGATGTCTTCTCTGTAGTTTATAAGGTACTCATTGGAAAAGACCAAGGGCCGAGGCTTGGACCTTTTATTACCTTAATTGGTAAAGAAAATGTAATTTATGATCTTGAGAATTCAATTAAAAAAAGTATTAAATGAAATTAGTTGCCGTAAGGTTTGCCAGAATTACCCCAGTTATATTTCTCGATATCGTAGAAAACTACACTTACGGCCTCGGGTTTACAACCAACGGCCTCACACATTGCTTTAGTTAGAAGCTCTATCGTCCTTGCTTTGGTGGCTTTATCACGTCCAGCATACCACTTAACTTCGATCCATGGCATTAATGTATCACTGTATAGAATAAACGCTTCTCATATGTTAAGAAGATTGTGAGTGGCGGGCTCCAAACTCAAGATCCTCATCACGGGTTCAGAAGGGCAAAGTCATCATCGCCCGCCACAATAAGTTAGAACAGCTACAACGATAAACGTTTGCGCTTGGTTACCTTTTTTTATTAGTTGTCTAATAATCTTCAGATATGGATCGCCCAGATAAAGACCGTTATTTCCTTGATATTGCGTTAAGCGTAGCAGCACGTTCAACTTGTACTCGCCGTCAATTCGGAGCGGTAATTGTTAAAGATAGTACTATTATCGGTACCGGATACAACGGTACTGCACGAGGTGTTGTTAACTGCTCTGAAGTAGGCTGCATTAAAGATATGATGGATTCACCACAAGGAGCTGCCTACGACTATTGCCCTGCAGTTCATGCTGAGGAAAATGCTATTATTAACAGCAATCGTTCTGATCGGATCGGCGCTACATTATACATAGCGGGGAGAGATCGAGACGGAAAACTTACGATGGCGATTCCATGTCAACGTTGTCGCCGTAAAATCATGAATAGTCAGATTAAAAACGTAATTATATTGAGCAGCGAAGGAAAACCAATCCTTTCCAATGTCTCAGACTACGCAAAGGAAGACAGCGAATGGTATATTAATATTCTTAATGATGTAAAGAAGAAAAACTCTAAATCGTAGTTTTTAAGAACTTAGTTAAATTTATAAATCGACTCGCTTAACGCAGAACCAGAGACTGATACATGAGTCAAGAAAAAAAGATCCAAGACCTCGAAGTTGAGGTTGCTGGTCTAATCGACAAGATTGACGGCATCGAGGAGAAACTCGAGGAGATAATGGAGCGTCTTAGCGAGATAGAAGAGAAACTCGAAGAACTCTAACCATAACCCATTTTTAGTGACCAAATGTAAAGTTGTAAAAAGTTTAAAGAAAGCTGCGTCGTCGTAACATTGAGATCGGTATGGCCTTCGGTGAACACACATCTAAATCTATCATCGGAACAAAGTCACGTGAACTCATAGGAAAGAAAATCATTCTATGTGTGACAGGCAGCGTTGCAGCGATAAAAAGTCCTGACATTGCCCGAGATCTGATGCGTCTCGGCGCCGACGTTTTTGTCGTAATGACAAAGATGGCTGAACAAATTGTGCATCATGACATGTTATACTGGGCTACAGGAAACAAGGTCATCACAGAGTTGACTGGTGAAATCGAACACGTACAGTATGGCGGCGAACATAAAGACCATGCTGATCTGATCCTTGTTGCACCTTCGACAGCAAATACTATTGGGAAAGTTGCCGCTGGAATCGATGACACTCCAGTAACTACACTGTTAACTACCGCTATCGGAGCAGGGATTCCTGTTATTATCGCTCCTGCAATGCACGCGAGTATGTACAAGCATCAGATAGTCAACGAGAACATAAAAAAACTGCAAAGCATCGGCATCGAAGTACTTATACCTCGTTTTGAGGAAGGAAAAGCAAAAATTCCAAGCACAGAAGATATTGTTGAAGCCGTAAGAAGGAAACTCATTACGTCCCAGGATTTTAAGGGGAAGAATATTCTGATAACCGCTGGACCTACTCGTGCCTACATCGATGCCTTTAGATATATTACTAACCCAAGTTCGGGAAAGATGGGGGTAGCAATCGCAGAGAACGCAATAGAGCGAGGCGCAAATATAACCCTCATCTATGGTCCAGCCACTGTCCTACCACCGCCAAAGGCAAGAGTGGTAAAGATTGAAACCACCGAAGAAATGCTTAACGCAGTCGTATCGGAGTTCAAGGAAAAAAAGTATGATGCCGCCATCTTTTCCGCAGCTGCCTCCGACTGGGGCATAATAGACCGGAAAATGGAGAAAACCCCCACAAGTCAGGGCGAATGGATCCTCAAATTGAAGGCTCTCCCAAAGATCATTGCCGAGGTTAAGAAATACGATCCGAATGTCTTTCTCGTCGGTTTCAAGGCAGAATACAACATAACCGAAGGGGAACTAATCAACCGGAGCTATAAACGATTAAAAGAAGTGAAGATGAACCTCATCGTCGCCAACGACGTTTCTAAAAAGAATCAGGGATTTAATTTCGACACAAACGAGGTATATATAATTGATCCAAAGAAAAATGTCCTACATATTCCATTAACAACAAAGCGGGAAATAGCTAGAAAA
The DNA here is from genome assembly GCA_964537625.1 of uncultured Candidatus Bathyarchaeia archaeon. Classification (GTDB taxonomy): domain Archaea; phylum Thermoproteota; class Bathyarchaeia; order TCS64; family TCS64; genus UBA8941. Next base: position 7,152 of record CAZIAF010000058.1, on the reverse strand, counting down.
CTCCTCGACAAAATCAAGGACTCCATCGCGCAAACCTAATGCTCATCTCCCCAAGTCTTCAATTAAATTTCTTCTTTCTAATCAAATTTTTTGAATCAAAGGAAGACAAAAAAAGAGATTCTTGAGATAATGCAGATTGAATATAGGAGAAACACGCATAACGATAAAGTATATGAAAAGTGCGCGCACACACATTAAACAATGCAAGTATTATACAGTGGATGCTTTTTAAGAAAGGTCTCTACACACCTCTACACACGAGATGCCCGAAGAAGTTAGACCTAGAGAATCCCTCAAAGGTCGAGCTATTTTATGTATGTTAAAAACGAATGTACACGACCACGAAGTGTATCGCGTACGACTCGACGAATTGCGCAACCTCGTTGAAGCTCTTGGCATAGAGGTAGTAGCTGAGGTTGTTCAAAACAGATTCAAACCCTTCGAGCGCTACTGTATAGGAAAAGGAAAAGTAAACGAGATTAAGAAACTAGCCGAGAAAAAAGATGTTCAACTAATTGTTTTCTATAATTTAATTAAAAGCAGCCAGAAACTAAACCTTATCCAAGGAACAGGTTGCGATGTCATCGATCGCTACGAACTCACTCTAGAAATCTTCGATCAAATGGCTTCAGATAACCTTAGTAAACTACAGATAGAAGCTGCGAAACTGGAAAAATTAGCTCCCTTTTATAAGCTATCGGCGAACCTTCAGTTCACCCATGATCGTCCTTTCTTTCATAGCGGTGGAGAGTATGCTTTTAGAGGTCAATTAAGAGAGATTTCTCGACGTCAAGCTGACATAAGGGAAGCAATAAAGGAATTAATGGTTGAGAAGAAGAAACAAATAGAGAATCGCAATAGACTCAACTATCCAACTATCTGTATAGCCGGTTACTACAACGCGGGTAAAACGAGTCTCTTTAATGTATTAACCGGAGAACAAAAACCAGTTAGTGATCGTCCGTTCACAACCCTTAGTAGCAAGTACCAAAAAAGATACATTAATTATGAGACCACCGTATTATTCATAGATACCATCGGCTTCGTCCTAGACCTCGATCATCGTTTAATAAAGAGCTTTCAGCTAAACTTTGAGGATATTCGTAGTGCCGACATCGTAATACTTCTCTTCGAAATAACTGATCCTTCCCTCACCCTCAAATTGAAACTCGCTGAAGGTATTAGTCTTCTTAGAGACATCGGCATCCCCCTTGAACGAGTTATCCTAGTATTCAATAAAGTCGATAAAGCGCCTGATGCACTGGCATTCATTGAGGAACAGTTAAACCTTGAACATTATAACCTTCCATGGATCACGGTCTCAGCTAGTAAACGTACAAACCTCAACGGCTTACTCGATCTAATAGCAAATAGAATTAAAGAACTAAAAGAAAAACCACCAAAAATAAACCTGCCAATTATAATCCCAGAACCATTCATTGAACAAGGGGAGATCGAGGAAGATCCTGAACTAGAAGATGAAGAAACAGACAACGAAGATAGCTAAAAAGGCACTCAGAATATCTTTAAAATCAAAGATCTCTTAGAAACCGATATCAGGAGTGCACCATAGAAATGCGTGCGCACACATGAAAAGCTATGAATCTCCATGTTTTGAATGCATTCTAAACGACTGATATTCCTACGAGGGAAAAAAGTCTAATAAATAACTCAAATCGATAAAATAAGTTCTTTCACGTCAAATTAGGCTAAACCAAGCTGATAAAAGGATTATCCCATAATATACGAATCATTTAAATGTAAGACTCGCTGATTCACTACAGCTAATAAAAATAAGGAGCGGCGAAGATGCCTAGGCCACGATCACCCAGAAAAGGATCAAAGTCATTCTACCCTAGACGCAGGTCAAGCCATTTCAATGGACGTATCCAGCATTGGCCTGAGGTCACTGAGGGTCCACAACTCCTAGGCTTCGCTGGCTACAAAGCTGGTATGACCCACCTCTTTCAAATTGAAGACAGAGAAAAGTCACCAGAGTTCGGTCAGGAATTAAAAGTACCGGGAACAATAATCGAAGTTCCTCCTATGATAATTTGCGCGGTAAGAGCTTACAAGGAGACTTACGATGGTCTTAAAGTGCTTACTGAGGTATGGATGAATGAGCCTCCTAAGGAAATTATGAAACTCCTTAAAAACACTCGAAAGCCTGACCCCATCAAAGAATTTGAAAGAATCTTGGCTGTTAAAGAGAAGACGAAGGAAATTAGAGTCATAGCTGCTTCTCAGCCAAAACTCACTTCCCTCGAAAAAAATATCTCAGACCTTGTCGAGATCAAAGTTGGTGGAGGCGGGATTGATAATCAGATCGAATATGTACGCGGATTACTCGGTAAAACAATTATGGTCTCTCAGGTTTTTAAACCCGGTGAAACTATTGATCTTTCAGGAGTAACCAAAGGTAAGGGATTCCAAGGGCCAGTAAAGAGATTTGGTATTCGTATACTTCAGAACAAGTCTCGAAAGACTATCAGAGGCGTAGCCTCAATCGCCCCTGTATCACCCAGGACCATTCATCCACATGTAGCCCGCGCAGGACAGATGGGATCACAAATGCGTGTTGACACGGGTAAACGCATCATCTTATTAGGTAGCGATGGCGAAAAAGTCTCTCCTGCAGGAGGATTCAATAGATTTGGTCCAATTAAAAGTGACTACATTGTTATCAAAGGTAGTGTTCAAGGTCCTCCGAAACGCCTTATACGTATAAGGAAGACCGTTAGAACCATAAATTATCCTGAGACCGCACCTCAGATTACTTACATTAATACCGAGTGGGGGAAGGAGGAGAAAACACAATAAAGATACCCGTTCTAAATCTTGCCAACGAAAAGATTGATGAGGTAGACATCCCAAAAATTTTCGAAACTCCTATACGTCCCGATGTTATCAAGAGGGCTGTTATAGCTCAACAAAGCCGCAACTTCCAACCACAAGGCCGAGACCATATGGCCGGTAAAAGAAATACTGCTCTTAGTAGAGGGACAGGACATGGTCAGGCTCGACTACCTAGACTCAAACAAAGCGGTAAAGCAGACTTTGCAGTTCAAGCCGTTGGAGGTCACTTATCTACCCCCCCAAAATCTGAGAAAGTAATAATTAAGAGAATCAATAAGAAAGAAAAACGCTTAGCCATAAAATCAGGCATCGCAGCTACTGCTAATAAAGAGATAGTCAAAGAACGCGGACATACAATCGACAACATAGTACAGCTACCCCTCGTCATCGATGACGCCTTAGAGAGTATCCAAAAGACAAAGGATATTGAAGACCTATTTTCAAAGATAGGCGTCTGGGCCGATGTAGAACGTTCTGACCGGAACAAAATCAGAGCAGGTCGAGGAAAAATGAGGGGGAGAGGAAAAAAGATTGGGAGAGGTCCACTAATCGTTATTTCTGAAGATAAAGGAATAACTAAGGCAGCAAGGAACCTACCAGGTGTAGACATTACAGTAATCAGAAACATCAACGCCGAGCTTCTTGCTCCTGGAGCACACCCCGGTAGATTGGTCATCTGGGCCAAATCAGCTTTCACAGCCATCGACCAAATATGGGAGGACTAGAAATGAAGCCACATGATGTCATCAAATACCCGACAATGACTGAGCGCAGTGTCTATATGATCGAAAACGAGAATAAACTAGTATTCATCGTACACCGAGAAGCAAACAAACACGACATTGCACAAGCAGTAAAAAAACTCTACCAAGTTGAAGCTCAAGAGATTAGAACACTTATAGATAGAAAAGGCGAGAAGAAGGCATTCGTAAGACTTAAGGATGGCTATAACGCCTCCGAGGTTGCAATAAAAATCGGCATACTTTAGGTGTCATGAATGGGAAAGCGAATTAAGGTTCAACGACGCGGACGTGGGACGCCAGTATTTCAGGCAGCACATTCAGGAAAGATTGCAGAAATAAAATATCCAAAACCGACTTCGGAATCTATTCACGGAGTTGTCAAAGACATCATTCATGAAGCGGGAAGAGGCGCTCCACTCTTATTAGTCAAACTCGATAACGGTGAATCTTTCTACGCAGCAGCTCCAGAAGGCATATTCGTCGAACAAACAATCACTTTCGGTTCTGATGCTCCACTCAAAGTAGGCAACGTGTTACCTATAGGAAAAATACCTGAAGGAACCCTTGTTAACAACATCGAGTTTAAACCTGGGGATGGCGGAAAAATTGCACGAGCATCAGGTGGATTCGCTACAGTCATTGCTCATACTCTTGGAAAAACCGTCTTAAAACTACCCTCGAAGAGAAGTATTCAAGTTTCAAGCGAATCACGTGCAACAATCGGAGTAATCTCTGGTGGGGGTAGACTCGAAAAACCACGACTCAAAGCTGGAGAAGGCTTCCACGCAGCACAGGCTAAAAACCAAGTCTATCCTATAGCTCACGGTGTCAAAATGACGGCAGCAAGCCACCCACACGGAGGAGGCCGTCACAGGAGACCAGGTAAATCAACGACAGTAGGCAGAAGACTACCACCTGGTGCAAAAGTAGGCCTCATCGCAGCTCGCACATCAGGAAAAGGCGGATCAAAACGCAAAAGAGAGTAACCAATACAATTAAATTAAACGAAATGATGGAGTAAAAACGTATGCCAAAGAATTTCCAATACAGGGGAAGAAGCGTCGAAGAGTTAAAATCTATGTCCATGGATGAATTCATCAACCTTCTTCCTAGTCGAATGAAAAGAAGTCTCCGCAGAGGCTTAACCAATGAACAAAAAATAATCCTTGAACATATACGAAATGAGGACGAGAAACCTATTAGAACTCATGCACGCGATATGGTAGTACTTCCAGAGATGGTTGGCAAGTCAATATTTGTACACAGTGGTCAAGAGTTCGTTGAACTAAGAATCAACGAGAAAATGCTAGGCCACTACCTAGGAGAGTTTGTAATAACTAACAAACTCGTCCGTCACGGTAAACCTGGAATTGGGGCATCAAGAAGTTCGATGTACATTCCGCTGAAGTAATTTTTATTATTCTTTTTTTATTTCTTCAATAATAACATATATAATAAACTATATTATTTTTTATTCATAAACACCTGTTACGTTTATACAGTTATATTAATGTTCAAAACAAATTTCATACCAACTATCCAAAAAGTATTCATAATAATCCTCTATAGATCCGCTTCCAACACGAATTTAGATAACGTTTTTATATAAAGTCCCGATTTCAAGTAGGCGAACGGTGCGTATATGCCATCTTGGAGATACTCAGTAACAGATCTTGATCCAGATAAGACAGCGATAGCTAGCGGTAGAGATCTCAGAATAAAACCAAAAGCTGCCAGAGAAATCTGTAATTACATCAATGGCATGAAACTCGAGAATGCAAAAACGGCGCTACAAGAAGTTATAGAGCTTAAAAAACCTATTCCATATTACAGGTACAAAGGAAAAATACCACACAGAAAAGAGGCTCAAGGTTATGACGCCGGTCGTTATCCCCAAAAAGCAGCCGGTGAGATCCTTCGAGTACTAGAAGCAGTTAAGGCAAATGCTGAGTTTAAGGGGTTAAACACCGAAGATCTTAAGATTACTCACATAGCTGCGCATAGAGGCCGCAGGATAAGAAAATTCATTCCGAGAGCTTTTGGGAGAGCTTCTCCATACTTTAGACACCTCACTCATATTGAGGTCGCAGTCGAGGAAGTGTAGTTTTGTCTGTAGTTAAACGTATAATCCGAGACAGCAAAGAGCGCATGGCCGTCGACGAACTCCTTTCAAAAGAGTTTGAAGAAGCCGGTTATGGCGGAATTACTCTCACTAAGACACCCTTAGGTGCTCAGATAAACCTCTATACCATGAGACCTGGAAGGGTAATTGGTAAACGTGGAAGAGCTATAAAAGATGCATCGGAGAAGCTTGAAAAAAACCTCGGCTTAATAAATCCTCAAATTACAGTCGTCGAAATTGAGGTCCCAGAGCTCAATCCACACATCATGGCAGCGAGAGTCGCTAATGCACTTGAACGTGGTGTTCATTTCCGTAGAAGTATTTTCTGGAGCTTACGTAGAATTATGGATAGTGGCGCTCTCGGCTGTGAGATAATACTAAAGGGTCCAATAAGAAGTGCAAGAGCCAGATTCGAAAAAGTTAGCGAAGGATATATTCCAAAGGCAGGGGAGCCATCCAAGAGATACCTGCGTCATGCTGTTATCCACGTTAAACAAAAGAGAGGAATACTCGGCGTAACAGTAAATATCGTTCCTCCAGATGCAAAGTTCCCTGACAAGATATCTCTCAAGGACCTTCCGGAGATTGAATATCCTGAAGAAGAAGTATTCATGCCTGAAGGTGTTGAACCCGATATAGATGAGAAGATCCCTATAGAAAAACCAATACAAACTGAAGGACAAAAGACTGAACATACTGAGACGATTATAGAAACTCCTATAGAGATAAAAACTGAAAATTTCGATGTCAATCAAAAAGATATAGTTGAGTTAATTCCCAAACAAGAACCTGAGATCATAGGTTCAGCTCCTGAACCTCAACCCGAGAGTAATGAGTCACCTCAATCTCAACCTATTGAAGCTGAGAAAAAAACTGAACCCGAGTCTGAGGACAAAAAAAATGGGGACAAGGTGGAAAACTAGTTGCCTATAATAAGACTAGAAGAAATTAGAGAAATGACTTCTATACAAAGACTTCAGAAGCTAGAAGAACTAAAAACTGAACTCTCAAAAATCAGGACTATGATAAAGGCTGGTGGCTCGGTTGAGAATCCTGGCAGAACCAAGGTACTTAGAAAGACAATAGCAAGAATCGAGACTATCATTAATGAGGTGGCATCGAAATAATGAAGTATATATCAGCTATGAATCTAACTCGACACGAGCTAATAGGGCTTAAGGCGAGAGTAATTAATGCTAGTAACTCAAATCACAATAAAATTAAAGGAGTAATTGTAAACGAGACGAGAAACATCTTGACCATTTTAAAAAATGATGAGGAGAAAAAGGTGGCCAAGAGTAAAGCGTCATTTATTTTCAACCTAGATGGAACATTGGTTGAGGTAGAGGGGAGAACCCTCATCGGTCGACCAGAAGACCGCGTAAAGAAGAAACCTAAACGAGATTGGTAGGGCGAGAACGTTTTGATGAG
>CAZIAF010000057.1:0-11466 GCA_964537625.1 uncultured Candidatus Bathyarchaeia archaeon | reverse complement strand
TACGGATGCTTCACCCTATATCTGAATTGCATGAACAAACTCTAACGCTTCCTAACCCGGGGGAGTAGTAAAGGCTGTCACTCCATGATCATCCAATGGAGCCAGTGAGTTTCAGATCAGCCGACAGACTCCAGGGCTCGTATGCGTCGCAGGAAGGGAGAAAAAAATGGGTTCATTTGTTCTTCACGGAGAGACAGAGATTGAAAAGGAGTATTTGAAACGAACGAGGAACTCAAAGAAACTGGATCGCATTGCGTGCCGATTTCTTCCAGGAGGTAGCACACGATCCGCAACGGACAGCCACCCCTATCCGATCTATATGTTGCAAGGGAAGGGGTGTTACTTAACCGACGTTGATGAAAACAAATATATCGATTTTATGAACAATTATTCAGTGCTGATTCTGGGGCACGCTCATCCCAAGGTGAACCAGGCAATTTCGAGACAGATGAAGCAAGGCATCCTTTTCGGCGCTCCTTCCCAGAGTCAGTATGAGCTGGGCCGACTCCTCTGCAAACGGGTTGACTCGGTGGATCGAGTGAGATTCTGCAACACGGGAACAGAGGCGGTGATGTATGCCCTTCGGGCAGCCCGGGCTGTCACAGGGAGAAACAAGGTCCTCAAAATGGAAGGAGGATTTCACGGCAACACTGAGCAGATGGAAATCAGTGTGTCCCCGGACCTCGCATTTGCTGGCCCCCCCGAGAGGCCGACGTCCCTACCAGACACTCAGGGGATCCCTCAGGGTGTTCTCCAAGACATTCTTACAGCCCCTTTTAATAACTTAGAGGCCACCGAGAAAATCATTCAGGAGAATGAGAAAGAGTTGGCCGCCATTATTGTCGAACCGGTCATGGGATATTCGGGGATGGTTCCTGGCAAAAAGGAATACCTTGAGTTTCTGAGAGAGATATCGAGTCAAAAGAACATCTTCCTCATTTTTGATGAAATCATTACTTTCAGGCTGTCTCCAGGGGGTGCTCAAAAGCTCTATGGTGTGAGGCCGGATTTGACAACGTTTGGAAAGATCATTGGTGGTGGTCTCCCTATCGGCGCCTTTGGTGGAAGGGCTGATATCATGGATATTTTCTCGCCAAAGCGAGAGCACCCTATGCACCATTCGGGAACGTTTAATGGCAATGCTGTCACCATGGCTGCTGGCATTGCAGCCATGAAAGAAATCAATGGGCACCTGATTTCTGGCATCAATAGATTAGGAGATCGTTTGAAGAAGAGGATTCAAGCTCTCTTTGACACGAAAGGCATCAGGGGACAGACGACGGGCATGGGTTCACTCATGAACATCCATTTTTCATCCGAGAAAGTGGTGGATTTGAGAACGGCCAGGGCAAACTGGAGTTCATCCTTGCCTTTAAGGGATTTACTCAATCTTGCGCTGAAGAACCACGGAGTCTACACCCCGAGAAGGGTGATGCTCTCCATTTCTTCGCCAATGAGTGACAGGGAAATGGAGAAGACCCTAAGGGCATTTGAAGATTCCCTTGACCAGCTCAAACCGGTGATTGAAAGAAATTGTCCGGAGTTCCTTTTGTGAGCCACTTTATGTAACATAGTGTGAAAGTTAACATGGGATTGGAGACGGTGATGAAAACAAGGGCTATGATGTTGGCACCGCAAGATAATGTCGCCATCGCTTTGACTGATTTGGACGCCGGGCTTGCGCTGGACCTTCATTGTGAAGGGCATTCATTTCACGTGACGTTGGAAGAACCCATTCCCTACCAGCACAAGTTCAGTGTCGCCGCTGTGCACCTCGGTGAAGAGATTATGAAGGATGGTGTAGTGATCGGTGTTGCCACGGATGGGATTCAACCCGGACAACATGTCCACGTCCACAATATGACCGGAAGGCGGTATAAGCCTGTACAATGAGCCGAGACGCCGTCGACCTCCGGAAATAATGGCCTCCCCAGCTTCCGTTCGATGAGCTCGGGGAGTGCGGTTTGTCTCTGGTCACGTTCAAAGCATGAATATGTCTATTCACCACTGAGGGAAACAGGATGGAATTCTTCGGTTATCTCCGCCAGGATGGATTGGCGGGCACACGGAACCATGTCGGGATCATTTCAAACGGGGTCTGTACATCCGACGCAGCCAACCGGATCGCGCGTGAGGTCAATGGTTGCGTGGCGTTTACCCATCATGAAAACTGCGCACTCATCTCACCGGACAAGGAAATTGTTTTTCGCACACTCGTCAATCTGGGGAAAAACCCTAATTTGGCTGCTGTGCTTGTGGTCAGCGCGGGCTGCACAGACCCTTGTCTTGAACCCCTGGCTATCGCCGATGCGATCGCCAAAGCGAAAAAACCGGTTGAGGTATGTTCCATACACCAGGTGGGAGGGGTGATGAAGGCGCTATCGCAGGGGGTCGACCGGGCTCGTCAGATGGTCAGTGACGCATCCCGGATCAAGCGACAACCATTACCGATTTCCATGTTGCGTCATGGTGTGGAGTGTGGTGGGTCCACTCCGCTTTCGGGTCCTGTGACCAATGCCGCCCAGGGTGCGGCCCTCGATATCATCATTAAGAATGGGGGTTCGGGCGGTTTCGGCGAGACACCCGAAGTCATAGGGGCTGAGCAACGGATAGCAGCCAGAGCCGTCAATCATGACGTAAAACAAAGGATGATCAAAGTGGTTCAAGATTACGAGGCCGTCCTTAGAAATTCCGGCTTGAATTTCTTTGGCGCCAACCCCGATCCTCAAAACATTAAAGACGGGTTGAGTTCCATTGAGGAAAAGGCCGTAGGCGCTATTCGCAAAGGCGGGACAACACCCCTGACGGAAGTCATAGGTTACGGAGAAAGAGCCCAGGGCAAGGGGCTGTTTTTCGTAGATACGCCGGGAAGTGATTTGGTTTCGCTGGCAGGCCTGGCAGCGGCAGGCTGCAATGTGATCACCTACTCAACCGAATGTGCCGTACCGTACGGCTTTCCTTTTGTGCCTGTCATCAAGATAACCGCCAACAAGGATCATTACAATAAGTACCCGGATATCCTTGATTATCTGGTGGATATTGACGCAGCCGTTACCCATCTCAGGGACGTGGGAGAGGAGCTGTTCAACCTGATCTTGGAAGTTGCGTCAGGCCGGAAGACCCAAAACGAAATCATCGGATACGTAGGGACTTGTGATCTGTGGAGGATTGCACCCACTTCATAACGCCATTGTTTCCAAGCCGAGTGGGTGTCTTCCAAACTTTACACAATTCTTACGCTTATAAAACAGAATATTGGCCCAGGAGGTCTTCAAGAACAACATGGAGAATAAGAGGGAGCATTCTGATGAGCCGAGGTCGGACAGCAGTCTTATTATGCACAAAAAAACATTCTTAGCAAAGCTTTTGGATATTATTCAACGTGTACTTTACTGGACAATCGGTCTGCTGGTTCTTCTTATGATTGTTTCTAATGTGCTCCAGGTCTTCTACCGCTATGTGCTGCACGCAGCATTGCGCTGGCCTGAGGAGATTTCTATTTTTGCCATGATGTGGGTAACCATGTTGGGTGGAGCTGTATTGAGCAGACGGGGAGCTCATATTAGCATGGACTTCATTATGTCAAGATTATCTGGGAAATCAAAGCGCCTCCTGCTCGGTATTATTTTTGCTCTGTGTTTAGTTTTCTATGTGCCCATGGTGTATTTCGGCTATAAGTTTTCCGCCTTGACATGGGGCTATGTATCTCCCAGTACGAAACTATCTATGGGCATGCTTTACTCGGCAGTTCCTGTCGGTTTTTTTCTAATGATCATTTTTACTCTTGAGGCAGCCTCTGTGGATTTAAAGAGGAAGTAATATCTGAAGGCTAAACGTGCCTGGACTCAGAGGTAACGGGGAGGTTGTGGCATGGTAATTACTATAGTCATGGGAGTGGTGTTTTTTACCCTTTCCTTCATGGCGGCGCCCATATTTGTGGCGGTTGGACTCTCCGCGTTTTCTGGCATCCTGGTAGGCGGGGGCGTCAATTTTACACTCCTTCCTCAACGGCTGATAGGCGGTATGTACTCGTACCCACTGCTGGCGATCCCTTTTTTTCTCCTTGCTGCAGCCTTCATGGGCCAAGGGGGGATGACGCAGCGTATCATCAACGTTTTTAATTCGCTTTTTGGTCACATTCGCGGGAGCCTCGCTATGACCGATGTGGGGGCCAGCATGTTTTTTGCCGGCATCTCAGGTTCTGGAGTGGCGGATGCGACGTCCATCGGTTCAATCGTTATTCCAGCCATGAAGGAGGAAGGATACCCAGCGGATTTTGCCGCAGCTCTCACGGCTGCCGCTTCAGTGACTGGCCCTATTATTCCACCCAGTATCCCTTTCGTGATATACGGGGTTGCTGCCCAGGTATCCATTTTGGACCTGTTTATGTCCGGAGCTATTCCAGGAATGGTCTTGGGTTTATCACTGATGGGTTATGCCTACGTGGTAGCGAGGCGTCGTGGCTTTCCTATTAAAGGGAGAGTGTCATTCCGGCAAGTCGTGCAAACATTTTGGAACAGCGTTTTCGCCTTGGTCATGCCCATCTTCCTTGTAGCGGGTATCTTTTTAGGCATATTTACTGTCACCGAACTTGCAGCGATCGCCGTAGTCTATTCTTTCATTATTGGTTTTTTTGTGTACAGGACTCTCAAACTGAGAGATATTCCTCAGCTTATGGCGGAGGTGGGATTAGCCACAGCAGCGGTGATGATCCTGATAGGGACGACTATGCTGTTAGCTTATTTGCTGAGTGTCTATAAGATCCCAAGTGCCATTATGTCTTTTTTCTTTTCGATCAGTGGTAATAAGTATGTATTCTTGATCTTGGTGAATATATTGTTTCTTATCCTCGGCATGTGTATGGATTCTACTCCAGCCACTCTAATGACGGTACCTGTTTTGCTCCCGGTGGCTAAGGCATTGGGTATTGATCCCATCCATTTCGGACTTATCATGGTATTTAATTTGATGTTAGGGCTTTTGACTCCGCCGGTCTGTTTCTGTTTGAGCATCACAGCCGAGATTGCCAAAATATCACTGGCAAAAGCCTGGAATGCTGTCATTATCCCGCTGATCATAGGGCTTGTAGTTCTTGGTGTCATCACATTTTGGCCAGCTTTCGGGATGACCTTGGTGAGATTGTATAAGTGAAATCACCGATGTAGCGCGTTGGCTAGGTAGGAGGGTGACATTTACAAAACGGACTAAATTTCGTCTCGATCGAGAGATTTGGGAGGGGGGTGACGGAGGTTTTCAGGCTGGCAGAACATTTTGAAGCAAGAGAAGTGACGAAGCCTGGACATTAAGGCAGGCTTGTCACTGTACGGATGGGCAAAAGAGTTAGGGCACCTGTTTCAGAAGGAAACACTATACCGAAAGGGGGTGATGGTGCTTGGCTGAGATTCGAATGAGATGCTACTTTTAGGTTTGTTTGAGATCGTGTCGGTGATGAAATAGTCAGATTTAACAGTTGTAACGATCCTCCGGATAGTCGGAGCAATGTACCTCAGGAGGTAAAATCATGGGAACGTTATTCGAGAAAAAGCGATTGATCTTTGTGCTCGTCTCCCTCATTGTCTTCATGGGAGCAATGTCTGTCTCGGCTCAGAACATTCCGAAGATGGAACTCAAGCTTGGACACGTATTGGCTGCGGGCGGGGCTGATGATGCGCAGGCGGTCCAGGTTTTTATAAACCTGGTCAAAGAGAAAAGCAAAGGGCAAATCATCATTGCAAACTACCCGGGTTCTCAGTTGGGAGACTGGCGGGAACAATTCGAGGCCCTGGCATTAGGAACACCCCACATGATGTATGAAGATATCATGTCCATGGCTTACCTTGATCCGATTGTCAACTTGACCAACCCATTTCTGTTTGATAACTCTGATGAATACTTCTACATTTTTGAAAAGACACCCCTCGGACAACAGATCCTTGATGCTGTTGCCCAAAAAACAAAACGGAGGGCTATCAGTGTGATGTACCGTGGGCACAGAAATATGATTGCCGTCCGGCCCTTTAGAAATCCCGGTGAAACCAAGGGCCTCAAATTGCGGGTCCCTAATATCGATGTGTACATTGACACCATGAAAGCCATGGGACTCAACCCGACCCCGATGCCATTCAGCGAGGTGTTTACTGGGTTGCAAACCAAAGTGGTAGAGGGTGTTGAGAACCCCACTGCTACTTTTTTCGATGAAGCCTGGTACGATGTGGCCAAGCACGTTATGAAAACCGGGCATCTCATGGAGCTTGAGGCGATTATTTGCTATGAGCCTTGGTGGCAGCAACAGTCACCGGCGGTTAAAACAATCATAACGGAATCTGTCCAAGAGGCTGCTCATAAATATGCGGACTGGTACGCGAAGAACGAACAATCCTATTTTGATAAACTTAAAGGGAAGGGTTGTCAGATCTACGATGTTGACAAGGAAGCCTTCCGGGAAGTAACAAAGAATGTGAGAGTGGCTGAAAGTGCTCAAGTGTGGGTCGATAAGATGAAGGTCGTCGTCAAAGAATATCGGGCAAAGAAGAAATAGCGGTTATTTCATCTTGTGAGACCTATCCTAGCTCTTCGGATCACTGAATCAATCGAGTCCAGGGCTGGAACCAGCAGTTCGGCCCTGGACTCGTTTCATGACCCACGAGAACTCAGATGACCCAGGACGTAAAGAAATGACTCATAAAGAACGAATGCTCAAAGCAGCCCGGGGTGAATGGGCAGACCAGCTTCCCTGGGCCCCCCGCATTGACCTCTGGCACAACTCCAACTCTATGAAAGAAACACTGCCCGCGAGATACGCCAAAGATGCTACGCTGGATGAAATTGCTGACGACATCGGTGGGGGGTACCACAAGGTCATACCCGAGTTTCTGAATGTCCGTTCACTTGAGGATAACATCGATCGGGGAATCGGGGTCTTTCGCCTCTGGGGAATGGCGTACAGATCAGAATTTGTTGGCGTGGACAGGGAGGTAAAACAGGAAGGCGATTCCACCTGTGTGATTTATCATACCCCTGTAGGGTCTGTATCTTGCACGACGCGCTACACCGAAGAGATGAAGCTGGGCGGAGTTTCAACGCCTTGGATCTCGGAACATGTTATTAAAGAGCCCAAAGACTATAAAGTGGTGGGTTATATTTTCAAAAATATGAAGATTCTTCCGGATTATGACAATTATCTGGAGTTCTGGAAGAAAGTTGGAGACAAAGGCATTGCAGTGGCTTTTGCCAATGAGTCCGCCAGCCCCATGCACCACATTTTAAAGGAATTCATGGATCCCTCTTTTTTTTATCTGGAGATGTATGATCATCCGGATGAGATGCGTCAGCTTTGTGAAGACATGGAGCCTTATTTCGATCAGATCTTCAACGTACTTGCAGATTCACCTGCGGAGGTCGTTTTCTCTGGAGCCAACTTCGATGAAATGATCACCTATCCTCCATTCTTTAAAGAACATATCATGCCTTATCTACAAAAACTCGCAGGGATGCTCCACCCGAAAGGGAAGCTCCTTCTCTGTCATTGCGATGGGGAGAACAAGGGACTTCTGGATCTGCTCCCGGAGACTGGAATGGACATTGCAGACTCTTTCTGTCCCCAACCTATGACGAAAGTTACAGTCAGCGAAGCTAAAAAGGCCTTCAGGGGTAAAGTTACGATTTTCGGGGGGATTCCGGCGGTGGTCTTTCTGGAAGACTGTATGTCGGATGAAGAGTTCGAAAGATTCATGAGAGGCCTTTTTCAAGAGATTGCTCCCGGCGACCGGTTCATTCTGGGCATCAGTGATACGACCCCCCCCGATGCCAAATTCGACCGAGTTCTTAGGGTCACAGAGATGGTCCAGGAATGGGGGCAACTGCCCATGAAACAGTAATATCTTCCCCTAATCCTTTGACTTTTAAATTACATAGGAGAACTGTCCCAATACTTGCTCTCAGGAGGGAGATGCCTCATGAAAATGAAAAGCAAAGAGAGATTTCACGGGTTAGAACGAGCTCCACAGCGAAGCTGGCTTAAGGGGGCAGGGATCATTGATGAGGAAATTGAACGGCCGCTGATTGCGATTGTCAATAGTTGGGAAGAACTCGCTCCTGAGAACATACATCTCGACAAGGTCTCGGAGGCGGCGAAAGCCGGGGTTCGCATGGCAGGGGGGACTCCCTTGGAATTCAATACGGTGCATGTGGTAGATGGGGAGGCTGAGGGCGGGACCTCGATGCGCTACGTTCTGCCGAGCCGGGACCTGATTGCCGATACGGTGGAGGTGATGATTGAGGCCCATGCTTTCGACGCGATGGTGATGATCGGCTGTGGAGACAAAGTAACTCCTGGCATGCTGATGGCAGCGATTCGGTTGGATGTCCCTTGTATTTTCTTGTACGGGGGGCCGACGGAGGCAGGACTCTACAAAAACAAAAAGAGGATCTTTTTTGAGACAGTTTTTGAAGGGATTGGAGAAGTTAAGCGAGGGTTGCTAACTGAAAAAGAGCTGCGTGAATATGAAGAACTGGTTTTCCCGGGACCTGGTGCGTGTTCTCTTGCCTCCAGTGGGAACACGATGGGGATGGTGGCGGAGGTTCTTGGGTTTTCTCTTCCCTATACCTCGACCATTCCTGCTGGGACGACGACACAACTCAAAGCAGCGAAGCGTGTCGGCATGCAGATCATGAAACTGGTGGAGGATCAGTTAACGCCTTCAAAATTTTTGAAGAGGGAATCTTTTGAGAATGCCATCCGGTTTATCAACGCAGTCTCCGGCTCTCTGAATGTTCCGATGCATCTTCTGGCCATTATCAACGAAGCTGGAGTCGATATTGGTCTTGAAACCTTTGAGCACTTGGGCCGGACGACTCCGACTCTTTGTGCCTTGATGCCATCCGGTCCCGTAACTATCCCAGATCTCGATCGGGCCGGAGGGGTTCCGGCCGTTCTTAAAGAATTGGGGGAATTGATTCATAAAGGTTGTCTAACAGTGACGGGAAAGAGCGTAGGAGAGAATACCGAACAAGCAGAAGTATATGATCGGGAGACAATTCGGCCCATCCATGATCCAGTGAGCCCGACAGGAGCGATTTCTGTCCTCAAAGGGAACCTGGCTCCCGAAGGGGCGATCGTTAAGAAATCGGCAGTGATGGAAAAAATGTGGAAACATCGAGGCCCTGCCAGGGTATTTGAGTCGGAGGAGGAAGCGATTAAGGCTCTTTATGAGAGAAGGATTAAACCAGGAGATGTGATTGTGATCCGATATGAGGGACCGAGTGGAGGTCCTGGGATGCGGGAGATGCTGGCTGCGACAGCTGCATTAGTGGGAATGGGTTTGGATGACAGCGTGGCTCTGGTCACGGATGGGCGGTTTTCGGGGGCCTCCAGAGGGCCAGCGATTGGTTATATTGGACCCGAGGCTGCCAAGGGAGGTCCCATAGCCATTGTAAGGGATGGCGATCAGATTCGGATTGATATGGTTGAAGGGAAACTCGAGGTGGATTTATCGGATCAAGAGATCAAAAACCGGCTTTCGGCATGGACTCCTCCACCCCCAAGAATTACCAAGGGCTATCTTTACCGGTACTCGAAACTCGTGGGACCTGCCTTGAAAGGAGCGGTTCTCAAGTAGTGGATGGGTAGGACGGATGATCTCAAGTCAGTTTCATCTGATATGAGACCCATTCCACGGCCAATTCAGACAGGAATGATTACGAAATCCAGCAAGAGGACCCATTGACGGAGAAATCTTGTGGCAGTGAATCATTTTGAACTTAGGTGAAACACACTAATGATTAGATAAGTTGGCCGGCAAGTGCCTCGCAAGCCCAGCCTTTAGGGCGGGGTCCCTGCCTGCGGTAGGCAGGAAGGGGCACAATATAAAAGAAAATACCTTCCCGGGAAGCGCCGGCCTTTAGGACGGGGAGCTTCACTTGATCCGTTTGTGAGAGAGACAGGAAATGAGTAGGTTAAGAATCATTGTCCTGGATGACGACCCGACAGGGTCTCAGACGGTTCACAGTTGTCTTCTGCTGACAAGGTGGGACACTGAAACACTGCATGAGGCACTGGCGGATGTTTCTCCACTTTTTTTTATATTGACCAATACCCGCAGCTTGGATTCACAGGAAGCGAGGGAAGTTACCAGAGAAGTTTGTAGGAATCTGAAACGGACACTGAAGGATTCCCGAGTTATTCCCATTTTTGCCAGCCGATCGGATTCAACCCTCCGAGGTCACTACCCTGTTGAGACCGATGTGATGGAGGAGGAACTAGGTCCTTTTGATGCTCACTTCTTGATTCCAGCTTTCATTGAGGCCGGGCGTATCACCCGTGACAGCATTCATTATCAGAAGGTAAATCAAAAAGATGTTCCAGTCCATGAGAGCGAGTTCGCACACGATCCCCTGTTCGGTTATAAGAACAGTTTCTTGCCCGCCTACGTACAGGAGAAAACAGAAGGCCGTGTTAGGTCTCAGCAGGTGGAGCGTTTCCTATTAGCAGATCTGCGGAAGGGCTGCTTTGATCGACTGATGGGATTGACCGGCAATACCTGCTGCGTTGTTGACGCCGAAAATCAGCAGGACCTCGACCGGTTTGCTGTGGATTCCCTTGCCGCCGTGGAGAAGGGGAAAAGGTTTTTATTCCGATGCGCTGCGAGCTTACTGACATCCCTTGCCCATCTACCTCCACAGCCTATTCCCTATGATCAGATGAAATATGTTGTTCGAGATGGGAAACCCGGGGCCATTGTCGCCGGTTCATATGTGAAGAAGACCACTCAGCAGATTGGGGAGCTTCTTAAAATGCCGGGGGTCATTCCTGTGGAGGTGCCTCTGGAGAAGATCTCTTCTGAACGGGAAGAGCTGTATGCCGGGATACTTCTCAGTGTGGAGCAAGTCCATAGAGAAGGTAAGACATCGGTGGTTTATACAAGCCGCGTGGAGAAGCGCTTTCCAAATCCTCAAGAGCAGGTTTCTTTTGGAAAAGGAGTGTCCGCTTTCCTCGCCAGTGTCGTTCAGAACCTGCCTGATACTCTTGGATTTCTGATCAGTAAAGGTGGAATTACTTCCAATGACGTGCTCAGCAAAGGCCTTCAACTCCGAACCTCTCGTGTTTTAGGCCAAGTATACCCAGGCTGCTCGGTCGTATGCATACCCTCCGACCATCCACGATTTCCCAAGATGCCAGTCGTTATCTTCCCCGGAAATGTCGGCGATGATATGGCTCTTGCGCTCGTCTATCAGCGGCTTACGGGTCTCTTTAATCCTTCTCCACGGGGGTGATACTTGTAAAGGTCAATACTTTTGAGACGATATGGGGAGGATCACGATTTAGGATTTAGTAAGAAAGATGAGAGATATAGGGAATGTCGTCGAAGACTGAATTCAAAGATGAACAGTATATCAACTTGAAGTAACGTTGGTGCCTGAAGAGGTGCTCATGTTCAACAACTACACGCATTTTGCATGCCCGCAGTT
>CAZIAF010000056.1:0-11580 GCA_964537625.1 uncultured Candidatus Bathyarchaeia archaeon | reverse complement strand
CATATTTCACAACTTTACCTAATTCCTCATAGCTTGATAATTCTGAAGAAGGGCCTCGGTATAAAACGAAATCCTTGATATCTGAGATCTGAACTGCACAATATATTTCATCAGCTCCAGCATCTACTACTTTGGTTCCGCCCTCATAGGAGTTGATAGGTGCCATTATCTTTGGGAGGATCTGGTTCTTGGTGTTGGAATTAGGAGAATTCATTTGGAATTATAGAGTATTCTTCCAAGTTAGGATTTAAATATATTTAAGTTACGCATCCGCGATTTAAAATAGAAGATTATTATGCCTAATACCGCCCATAAAACTTCGATTCCAAAGATACTAGCTCCAATTAAAGCCTTTACAGGTGCGGTTAAGGTCATACAGGCTGGTGCGGACGAAATTTATTGTGGCGTGAGGATACCTGGATTAGAAGACTTTGAACTATATCGTGGGGCTTCAACTGATATTCCTTCATACAACGAATTAAGCCAAGTCACAAAATATGCTCGTAGCCACAACGTCGAGGTATTCGTTACAATTAATCAACCATTTATTATTGACTCTATGGAGAAACAGATGGTTAGTCATATTCGCAACTGTATTGATGCAGGAGCAAACAGCCTGATTATTGGTGATTTAGGAATGTTCCAGCTGGTAAAAGATGTAGCAAAGGATGTCAAAACCTGTGCAAGTACATATCTATCAGCGACTAATAGAGAAGCAGTAGAGTTCTTACGACGGGCTGGCTTTGATCGTGTGGTACTAGAGAGACATGTTCCCATCGAACAGATCGCCGATATAGCGAAGAATAGTGATATCGAGATCGAAATTTTCGCTCATGGTTCTGGGTGCTCAAACATTAATGTTAACTGCTATTTTTATCATTACAAGTTCCCTGAAATGGACAAAGGTTATCTGACAATAGATGGTATAAAGTTTCCCTGTTCTCTTCCTTATGAGGTCTATGATGGATCTGATGAGTCTGTTAAACTTGGAACCTACCCGATTCTTGACGCGTATACATTCTGCTCTCTCTGTGAACTTCCTACCTTGATGCGATCAGGAGTGTATGGCTTAAAGATTGAGGGAAGAGGAATTAACGAGGAATATCAAGCCTCTACAACGAAGCTTTACAGAGAATCAATTGATATGCTTAAGCAAGGCGACGAAGAGTTGTTCCTAAATAATCTGGAATCATTAAAGAAGAAATTTGTTCCCTTACCCCAAACTCTGCCGCTGAATAACCTAAAAGAACTCTGCTGCGAACAGGGGCGATGCTATTATTCACCAAATTTCCATGCCCCCTACAAGCAAAAGATGTCTTGGCAGGCTTGGACTAAGCTGCAATGTAAACTCATAGTGGTTCAACCATGAAGTTCACTATACAGACAGAATCCTATAATCTTCTCAAGGAGGCGTTAGGGTGTCGATGCGATAGCATTCGCTTTGGTGCAGAGTTTTGTGAGTGGAAAATCCCGACTCTAGATGTACTTAAACAAGCATATAAAGAAGTTAAGGAGGTAGGGAAGACATTTTCCTATGTTACTCCCCTCCTCTCGAACGAAGGAGTAGATAAACTACGAGGACAACTCGCATTCCTCAAAGAAGTTGGAGACGCTGAGGTGATCATCGGGGATATAGGGGTTCTTAACCTGCTACAAGACCCTAAAGGGCTTCGAATACGTCTGGGTAGACCCAGAGTCTACATACCTGCTAGATATCCCTGGACTCAAGTAACTCGAATGCCCGATCCTTCCTTTTTAACTCGTCTCAAGGTCGAGAAGATTTTCTACCAAACTAGTTTAAACTATTTGCGGACTTTAGAGTATTATAAAAACTTGGGTATCGTGGGGGCAGATGTTGACTGGATTTCTAAAGTTTTTCCACATCTTAAACCGATCATAAATAAGGGGTTCAGTATCAGCGTCCAATCCCATGCGATACCGGTTGCTGTTACTATGAGGTGTCACATGGCGAGATTCCTTGGCGAGGTGGAGCCGGCTCTCTGCACTAAACCTTGTTTGAGTAAAGCATTTACCATAAAGCAGAGGGAAGTACAAAGAAGTTTTATTCTTCATGGAAATGTAGTCTATCGTCTTATAGAATCTTCGAAGAGAGAAGTGAAGGAACTAAAGAACATAGGTATAGATGAAATAGTTATCCCCATGGGGCCAGTATCCAGACTAGTTACTACAAAAGGTGTTAACGATACTATAACTACTTTATCGGATGGGGTTTAACTCTCTCGATCTCATCTCTATTCACAGCTACATAGCCGTGTTGAAGTTTCACATCCAATTGAATAATCTTGTTGTCCTTGAACTTGTATAAACCTTCACATGGAAGCCAACCCTTTCTTCCCTCCGGTGTCATGAAAGCTATAACGAATTCATGTATAGCCATTGATTCATTCACTACTAATGATTTCTCTTGGAATGTCATAAAGGGAAAGAGTTCCCATAATTCCTTGACCCAGTTGAGAACATTTTCCTTTCCTACGAATTTATATGGCCCCCAAGAAAGAGTTACTTGATCCGTTAAAAGAGTTTGAAGATTTTCTATGTTTTTTATAGTGAGAGCTTGACAGAAGCTATAAACGCGCTCCTTTAAATTTATCCCAGGTATATTTCTCGGACTACTCATATTTTCTACACTTCTAGTGGTCTGATGAAAATGTACGTGTATACTAATTAAATAATTAGGTTAAATTAGATTTTTTTCTCGGTTAATTGCTGAGTTATTTATCGATGTCAGTCTCTATCTTATATCTTGAGGATGATCTAGATGAAAACTAGATACATGTTATTAAGAAGATTTTAGTTAACTCGAGTATTTCATCCATTATTAAATGATGAAGAATATGACATAAAAAATCTGCATTATTATACTAATCTACGGAGGTTTGAAATTAGTCGTGAAAAAAACCCTTCCTTCTTGGGCTTATTCTTCTCCAATTCTATTTGTTTCTCTTGTTGAAGTTTCCTTATCCCTTTCAGTTCTTCAACTCTCTTCATTAATTTACCAGCGTTCAATCTGTAGTCGTCACCGAACATGTTGATAAAATCTGCTCCAGATCTACTGAAGAAAGTTACCGCAAGAGGGTAAGCCATCAAGAATCCTAGGTCTCCAACAATCTCCCCAAATGGCATAGTGCCTTCTAATAGTATTTGGCTAAAATCTTCTAACTCATGGTTTACAATGTATTGCGCTGCTTGCTCTATTAGATATGCTTCTCTCTCAGGTGTCAATTCTGAT
Organism: uncultured Candidatus Bathyarchaeia archaeon; assembly: GCA_964537625.1. Taxonomy (GTDB): domain Archaea; phylum Thermoproteota; class Bathyarchaeia; order TCS64; family TCS64; genus UBA8941. The sequence goes on along the minus strand of CAZIAF010000056.1, from coordinate 8,330 downwards.
AGCATTTGGGAGTCTATCACTGTTAGACTCTTGCTTTTATTAAAATATTTAGTGTGTATCTATTTTCATGTACCTTATTAGTCAATTTATGAAGGGTTTTTGGGCCTAATATGATATTTCAAACGTTTTTGATGCTTAAACCAAAACGTTATATAATAAAAATGACTGTTTCATCTCGGGATAACACAAACTAGAGGAAAAAACATGAGTTATCAAATAGTTAGAACAGATATACTAATTGTATCCCTCGTCTCTTTTGCGACACTTTTAGTAGCTTCATTTGTTTTAAGAAGCGTAAAACTACGGATGATCCCAACCGTAGAAGCTTCAATAGAAGCTGTTCGAGTGTCAACTGAGAAAGGGACACCACTCCTTTTTGATACCGGGTGGACAGGAGCCAACTTCTGGGGCCACTCAAGTGGATTAACTACCCTAGCCTTCGTACCATCAACTTTAGAGCTTTTGAAGAGGATATCTAAGGAAGCAGGAACCCTTGGCGTCCGAATCATCACCGGTACTACAAACGCCGTCTATGCTATGATGACACAAGACTACATGGAAGCAGGATACGCGTTAAGTGGTCATCCTGAAAGATTCGTCAAGGAAGACATCAACTTCTATCCTGACAACACAGGTCTTGTATTATCGGATGTTGAAATGATCAACAGGTTCAAAATAGGCGCTGCAGTGATGATTGGTGGACACAACCAGACCTCCAACATCGTCATCTATGAGGCTCTAGCTAATACGGGTGCGATGCTTGTTGCAGGAGAAATCTGGCCAAACGACAACTCGATGGCAGCTCTATGCGCTGACTATCTGAGTTTTGCTGAGGAAAACATTGCCATAGGTGCCTACTTAACTGATGACCCAGTTCCCAAAGCAATTCTTGCAGGCGAAGACCTGATCAAAGGATTCCTAATAGCTGTTGTAATATTAGGTGGTATCCTTTATTATCTGAAGGTGTTCTAAAATGCAAAAAGAAAATGAATCATACATGACTCAAGTCATGGCAAACCTACCTACAATTCTTGGTATTATTGCTATGTTCCTAATATCTTCTCTTTACTTTATGAACCCCGGTTGGCCTCCAGCAGTGGTCCTAAGAAACTCGACCACGCTATCACTACCCTGGCCAACTGCTATCGTCTCGGTGTTGTTGGTTCGAAGACATGTGAGAAACATCCTGAAGAAAGAGTCAACATTACCCTATGATGCAATACTTGTAGGCTCAGCTGTAATTGTATTCGCACTTGGTATGATTGGAGGAATGCCTGACCTTACGTTCCAAGCACTATATGCTAACATCAACATCATCGGTTCGATGGCTGTCATCTCAGCTATCGCTATAAGCATATTCTCGCCAATGATACGCATATATCGTGCAAAGACGTGGACCATGGGACTCTTAATCGCTTTAAGCATACTAGCCTTCATGACATACTCGCCTTTAGGCGAGATGATTAACCCAGCTATACCAAGATTAGGTGACTTCGTACAGACATACATCTCAGGTGCCTCTGACTCAGCTTTCTGGATCAGTACATACATCGGTGCTATCGCACTAGTGACCCGAATGATACTGCTCAAGGAGAAGCTGAAACCAAGTTAGGAGGATTTTGAAAATGATGAAAACATTTAAAGACAAACGATGGATCTACATAATGATCTTCGGAATAATATTCTTCTCATCCTTAGCCCCCATTACTTTCCCGGTACCCGTAGTACAATGGAGCAAAGACTTCTACAAGACAGTAAATGAAGGAACTACCGTAAGTTTCGCTAGTCCCCCAAAAGTCTTTGCTGGAGTCAAGGAAGGCACAAGAGTAATGATCGTTAACTCCGGAGAGGTTTCAGTGCTCTGGGGAGACATGAGTGAAGCAGTAACTAGCGTTTGGAAAGATCTAATAGCTAGAAAAGCCAATATTCTGCTTTATTCTGGCGCAGCAAACAACGACGCCACTCTCCAAAAATACCTGTTACCACTGCTGTATGGTGTCGATCCTTCGAAACATCCCGACTATGGTACAAAGTTTGTTAACCTCGGCTACGTAGCTGGAGGAAACCAACTACTCGAACAATGGAAGGACAGTATCAAATCTATCACTCCTGTCGATGCATACGGAACCCCCTTAACAAGCCTACCCATGATGAGTAACTTTGATGCTTTGAAATCCGATTGTGACCTTATGTTAGGTCTGGATGCCCGTGGCTTAGAGACAATATTCGTGGTTCGATACAACACGGTAGTTCTAGAAATCGGAGGAACCGACTCAGCTTCATACCTAGCATTGAGCTACACCGGCGGATACTTCAAGGGAATGATTATGGGTCAGAGAGGAGGAGCCGAATACGAGGTACTATCAGGCGTCAAAGGCAAGGCCTTCTCATACCTACAAAACACTTTGACGATTGCATCCGTAATGATAATCATTATGGTTGTAGCCAATGTTCGATATGTGCTTAATAGACCGCCGCAAGGCGCAAAGGAGGTAAAGTAAAATGCCATCACCTATTGAACCATTCATGCCTTATCTGAACACCTTCATATTCTTCGCAATATACACTACACTATACAAGAATAACCCAGTGTACCGTATAGCTCAGAGCCTAGTTGTAGGAGTCGGTGCAGGCTACCTCGTGGTAGCTCAGGTCGACGCCTGGAACCGAGGTGTAATGAGCCAGATGTTCGTCGCTGGGAGCTTCAACTTTAACATGTTAATCCCATGGATAATGGGCTTAGCATATCTATGCATCTTCGTACCCCAGTTGATCAACGTCTATAGAGCAGTATCAATCGTCACGTTGACGGTTGGTATGGGTGTCGTATTACCCTATGGACCTGCATTATTCTGGACTATATCTCAGACCTATGCACAAAATGCTTTGAACATCCTCAAAACAGGAGTCACCTTTGCTTCGGTTGGAACGCTGGTCACGGCTATAGCATATGTATTAGGTCTAAGCTACTTCCTCTTCACCGACAAGGTTGCCAAGCCTACGGCGCCTTTTAGGCAAGGAGGACGTATCGTATTGCTGATCTATACCGCTATGACCATCACAACTACTGCACTCGGTAAGGTTAACGCAGTACAGTGGAAAGTGCTAGACGCAATTCAAGGCATCCCATCGACTTGGTGGATTATCGCAGTATTGGTCGTTGGCATGGTCGTGGATTACTTCTACCCACTGAGAAACCTGTTAGGCGGATCCAAAAAAGCAAACTAAACACTCTAAACCCTTTTTTCCCTTTTTTTAATTTTATTTATATAATTTAATTAATTCTACCATTTTTCTTGCTTAGGGTGAACCAAGCTTGAATCTTAGAGCATTTCTTTTCTACATTGAATAAATTATCTTTACCAAATAGACAAATATTAATTTTATATCATTATTTATAAATTGCTGATTAATGCGAGTTAAATAAATCAATTTATTTTACAAGCCACTGGTTCTATTAGACGATTAATATCAATACGCCTCATTTTTAATGACAGTCATGAATCAAACTACTAAGATACACGAAAACCTTCTGGAAGACTAGCATATTCACAAGGTTTTAAAAAGTCAGGATGAGGAGGGAAATTAATGGGAATCCATATCTCAACAAAAATAAAACTTGCGACAAATCAAATAGAAAGAAAATCCGTACGGGTAGGCGACCATATTATCGGAGGAGAGAAGATAGTTGTCATCGCTGGTCCTTGCTCAGTCGAGTCTCGGGAGCAAATTATGGAAGTTGCCCGTCGAGTTAAGGAAGCTGGGGCAACGATGCTTCGAGGGGGGGCGTTCAAGTCTCGTACATTACCGTATAGCTTTCAAGGTTTAGGTGTCGAGGGCCTTAAAATGCTGGCTGAGGCAAGAAAGGAGACTGGGCTCCCAATAGTAACTGAGGTCGTATCACCCGAGACAGTTAGTATCGTAGAAGAATACGCTGACATACTACAAGTTGGAGCAAGAAGCATGCAGAACTTTCCCCTATTGAAACGGATCGGAAAAGCGAAAAAACCTGTTCTTCTGAAGAGAGGGTTCACCTCGACAATCGAGGAGTGGCTTAGCTCCGCTGAGTACATTCTAGCTGGTGGAAACGATGACGTTATCCTTTGCGAGCGTGGTATTCGAACCTTTCAGAGTTTAACCCGTTTCTCACTCGAGCTTGCAGTTGTTCCCATAATAAAGGAGATTAGCAGCCTCCCAATATTGGTAGACCCCAGCCATGGGACGGGCGTAAGGTCTTTGGTTTCACCCATGGCTAAGGCAGCGGTAGCCGCAGGAGCCGATGGGCTATTGATTGAGGTTCACCCAAAGCCTGAGGAGGCTCAGAGCGACGGTGACCAGTCTCTGAGGCTAGAGGAGTTCGAAGAGCTTATGAAAAGTTTGAAACCTTTAGCTCATGCAATTGGAAGAAGCGTATAAACGGCGAGACCATGATGAAGAAAAATAGACCCAACAATGAATCACAGCCCTATATAGTTGAGTTGGGGAAACGGAGTTACCCTGTTTATGTTGATCCTGGGTTGGTCCGAAAAATAGGCCCTCTAATCACAGAACATATGTCCTCATTTGAGAAGTGTTTAGTCGTCACTAGCGATTCTATATGGGGAGTTCACGGAAGTAGTTTTTTGGAATCACTGGAGAAAAAAAGAATCAACGTATCGAAAGCCTTGGTACCCGATGGCGAAGAGGCGAAATCTTGGTCAGTAGCCGAGAAACTCATAGGAGATCTATTGGAACACAACCTCGACAAGCAGTCAACAATAATAGGATTCGGGGGAGGTGCAGTCGGTGATCTTGCTGGTTTTGTTTCCTCTATATATTTAAGAGGTGTGAACCTCATTCAGGTTCCAACTACTCTTCTTGCTCAAGCTGACAGTAGTCTCGGCGGTAAAACAGCTGTCAACCACCCGAAAGGTAAAAACCTCATTGGCTCATTTCACCAACCCGTCATGGTTTTCTCAGACACTAATCTTCTCCAAACCCTCCCCCGAAAGGAAATCCTGTCAGGGCTTGGGGAGGTATTTAAGCATGGGGTAATTGCAGACAAACTCCTTTTCAATTTCATCGAGGAGAATAAGAGAAAACTCGCAGATGCTGATCCTGATGCCCTTGCCCATGTCGTGAAAAGGTCAGTGGCCATTAAGGGTGCACTTGTGACCCTCGATGAGAGGGATTCCTTGGATGTCAGAGCAGTCCTGAACTACGGTCACACAACGGGCCACGCCTTGGAGATACTCTCAAAATTGGAAATAAGGCATGGGGAAGCTGTTGCCTTGGGAATGATGGTTGCCTCCCGAATATCAGAGAGCTTGGGGCTCATCACGAGCGAAAACACAGAGAGACAGAGGAGATTACTAACCGAACTAGGATTCGACCTGAAACCTCCACAAATAACCCCCCTTGAGATCGTGGAATTAATGCACAGGGATAAGAAGGCCGTGAAAGGCTCTATCCGATTCGTCTTACCCACAGGGATTGGGAGCACGCCTGTCCTCAAAGCTGTATCCGAACACCTACTCATCCAGGCTTTGGAGGACGAAGGGTATGGGTAAACCCAGGATATGCGTCGTGATCACAGCCTCTGATCCTGCACTGGCCGTCGAAGCCATTAAACAGGCACTCACACTGACACCCGATCTCATAGAGGTAAGACTCGACTACATGGAGAAACCGACTGGACTCAGACGAATCAGGGAGGCCACCACCCTTCCACTCATAGCTACTAACCGCTCTCGAGAACAAGGGGGATTATGGAATGGGGATGAGTCAGATCGGATTCAGGTGCTCCTATCCGCTTGCGACGCGGATTTCAATTACGTTGACTTAGAATTGAATATGGTCTCTGTCCAGAAGGCAGGTGAAGATGTAAAAGGCTTGGGGGCCAAGCTTATAATTTCTCATCATGACTTCGAGAACACACCTGGGATAAAAGAACTCAGAAACACTATGCGAAGGGAGCTCGAAGCGGGAGCCGATATATGCAAGATAGTGGGAACAGCGAGAAACCAAGGCGACAATCTGATTTACTTGAGATTACTCCACGAAAATCCTGGCATCGAACTAGTCAGCTTCGGCATGGGGGCATCTGGGATCATTTCCAGGATCTTCTCCCCTATCTTTGGAGGCGCTTACACCTACGCCTCTACAAACATCGGAGAGGAGAGCGCCTCGGGACAACTTACTATATCAGATCTGAAAACGATCTACAAGATACTGGACGTGTGAAGTGGTGCTCTGCTATTTAATAGGTTACCCCGTGGAACATTCAATGAGCGCTGTGATGCATAACGCAGCGTTCAGAGAGCTCGGCCTTGACTTCAAATACGAACTCTTGGAGGTAAGACCCGAGGAACTTAAGAAAACCGCTTTGAAAACACTCACTGACGTACATGTACGTGGAGCAAACGTAACTATCCCCTACAAAATAGCAATAATGGAGTACCTAAACGAGATCGATCAGGAGGCCTCCAGGATCGGTGCCGTCAACACCATAGTGAACAACGGGGGAAGTTTGAAGGGCTATAACACGGATGGAACAGGTGCTCTAAGAGCTCTAATAGAGGCATATGGGAGTCTCAGAGATGCGAGAATCGTCGTTCTTGGAGCTGGAGGCGCTGCAAGGGCTATATGTTACAAGCTTGCGGAGAATGCCTCCGAGATCATGATACTTAACAGAACCGTGAAGCACGCTGCAGCCCTATCCGATTACCTCTCATCTCTACCAGAGTGCAGGGCTCATGTTTCAGCAGACAGCCTCCAGGGTGAAAGCCTAAGTTATTCCATAAAGGAGGCAGACATTATAGTAAACACAACCCCCGTTGGAATGTACCCCGAAACAGGATCCTCTCCTATGAAAGCGGAACTCCTTAGATCAGGTCTCCTCGTCTTCGATTCAGTATATAATCCTCTCCGGACTAGACTACTACTAGATGCGGAGGCAGCTGGAGCGAGAGTCCTCACCGGGATTCACATGCTAGTCTACCAGGGGGCAGCTACTTTCGAGCTGTGGATGGGGAGAAAAGCGCCTGAGGTCATAATGATGAAGATAGTCATGGATGCCCTAGAGGAGAAGAAAGGTTGAACATAGCGCTTTTCGGGTTCATGGGTGTGGGTAAGTCAGCTGTAGGCAAAGTACTCGCTGAAATGACTGGGCTGAACTACGTTGACTTGGACGAGATCATTATTGAGAGAACAGGAAAAACAATATCCAAGATCTTTGAAGAAGAAGGGGAACTAGTCTTCAGGGAGGTAGAGCGGAAAGTAACCCGCGAAATAGCTGGGCTGAACGGACAGATAATCGCATGTGGTGGAGGAACCGTATTGGACGATGAGAATCTAGCAAATCTAAGACGTTCCTCAAGAATGGTTCTACTCGATGCAGAGCCAAACATCATCCTTGAGAGAGTTGAAAAAGAAGGGAAAAAAAGGCCACTTCTTATGGCGGATGACAAACTCCAGCGAATTCAGGATCTTCTTCAAACCCGTAAACCCGGATATATGCGAGCAGCAGACATAGTGGTTAGCACATCAAAGAAGACGCCAAAACAAGTGGCTAAAGAGATCTTGGAAAAACTAGGGGGGGACCTATGAATATGAGGGTCGAGATTCGGAAGAGTAAGATAGCTGGAATTGTAACCGCCCCCGGGTCGAAAAGCATGACCCATAGAGCCTTGATGTGTTCTGCCTTGGCCTCCGGCAAGAGCTTGATTCACTCACCCCTGATATCCGATGACACCGAGACCTCTAGTAGACTCTTACGAGAACTCGGCATTAGTATAACTGATAGATCAGATCCATGGGAAGTCCAAGGCGGAACTCTGAAGGCTCCAAAATCGGAGCTGTTCTGTAGTGAGTCAGGTACGACCCTGAGGTTCATGACTGCTCTATGCTCCCTCGTGGAAGGGAATTGCACACTAATAGGAGGCCCTTCTCTCTCCAAGAGACCAATCGAGCCCCTCCTTGAAGCTCTGAGACAGATCGGTGTGGACATTAGTAGTAAGGGGGGATACCCGCCTGTCAAGGTGTTGGGGAGAGCAAGGATAGGCGGTGGTGACATTGATATCCGAGGCGACATAAGCTCCCAATTTGTCTCAGCTCTTCTCCTGATTGCACCCCTCGGAAGTGGAATTAGAATAAATCTAACGACTTCCTTAGAGTCGAAACCTTACGTCAAGATGACAATGGACACCCAGAAAGCTTTTGGAGTGACCGTTCAGGCCTCTCACGATATGCGAAGCTACTTAATCGAAAAACAAGTCTACCGACCAGTAGACACGACGGTTGAAGGTGACTGGTCCTCGGCTGCCAATATCCTCGCTGCAGGAACCCTAGCG
>CAZIAF010000055.1:0-11648 GCA_964537625.1 uncultured Candidatus Bathyarchaeia archaeon | reverse complement strand
AGGTAGAATAGCCGACAAGAGCACATCATTGCACACTGGCCTGGATTGTTGCACACTTACTTGTTTTGTTCCCTAGGTCACAATAGCCTGTTTCGTTACCTCTAGCCTAACAATACGCTAGATTGTTTAATCCTGTACAAACTCCGCCGAAGAACCAGCTTAGAGGTGATGAACTACTATAAACTAGGGTAGCTTCTCATGACACTTGTAAATACCAGCGAGTGCTTTCAACGTTCCACGGGAAAGCGGGTGCAACCCGAAGACTCCTGCGTCCACTGGAATCAAACACGGACATATGGATATTTCTGAATTCCTTACCTGAGGAGAATCTTCTAGACTCTTCTAAATCAATCAGGATGAGAAGAAGTGGCCATGGCGCATCTTCCCATTTTTCGCTAACATGGTTATACACCTTTTCTATGCTAGGTGTATGTGTATAGGTTATAAATACTGCGCATTTGAGTAACCGTCCGCTTCCCTTGTCTTTACTCCACACCTTATGGTGTTTTAGCTTTTCCAATTCGTTACCCCATACGCCACCCCACTCCCATTCTATAGCTACTTCGTCGCCCTCAGTACTCCGAAGTACAGCGTCCTTCCTACCTCCTCTTTCAAATCTCGTAACTAACCCCATAAGGTCAGCTATGTTACGAACAACTACTCCAATATGGATAGTCCAATCGGCACGCTTCGCACCTGTCGCCATTTGATCAATAGGAAAATCACGGTGCCAAAAGTACTGGAAGAGCGTTGCGAAGTCCTCAGGGGTTGCCCATCCCGTGGGTAATGCCATTCTATATAATAACTCCCTCAGTAGCCGCTATTATCATTATATCATTATAGTCGGGGATATCCTCTTGAGGTGGCGTGATGATACTGTCTAATGCTCTACCACGTGGTACGGTTGAGTGTGCGACCAGAGGGCATATTTAGACTCAACAAATTGAGTAAATGGTGAGTAGCGCGGTTCGGTCTTTAAGCCGCTCCGGGAAATGGTATCTCTTCAGTTGGTTCATATGGATAGATGGTTCCTTTCTCTAAAAGAAACACCCATAGGTTAGTTGCCTTTCTCAAAGCCTGAGGCAACCTCTCGCTGAAATTGTATGCCCACAAATAGTCGTTAGCTAGTGCGAGGCCTAGGCGCGTCGGCGGAGTGTCAAAGTAGGACATTGCACTAGCTACAGCTCGGTCAAAGTTAGTTCTGTGAGTTGAAGCCTTTCCTTTTCCTAAACCCTTACATTCGATTTTCCAGATGCCTTCATGAGAGCGAGCAACGATATCCGGGCCTCGGGGTTTGAACATTTTCTTGTCAAACGGCACGCTCTCGGCGTTAAACGCTTTTCTGATGTCTTCTTTCTGGTAGTCAACCGGAGGTAGTCCACGGCCTCCTGCAACTGAAATGGCTTCTATGTTCCAGTCATTTCTAACAAGCCAAACTGTTGTGGCAATAAGCACCTCTAGTTCAGAAGTAAGTGTCGGCATTTCGTACCCTCCTTCACATTCTGCATTATTATCATGACGCATCTCTTGTGCCGCATCCCCAGGACAGTATACAGAAAGTATGCCGTATGTTCCATAGAGGAATTCTTCCAGTTTTCAGCCCTCTTTCAATGCGTATGCGTGACTTTGTCAGCAATTTGAGTTAAACAATTGTCAGAATTGTTGGGTCACTTTCCGATAGGAAATCGGCTAACTCAATCTAGGGGTCTAGTCAAATGTTCAATTCCTTCCTAGCAACCTTCTTAACTGTCTCCAATCTATCCGTTATAATTGCATTAAATAGACTAATGGCTAAGAGGAAGCTCTGGGGTAGGTAGATGGCTCATTTTTTGGTCGAGTTTCGTCTGCATGGTTATGCCAGGGCGTATGCCAAATGGGCGAGGACGCGGACTCTTCGAGAGGCTCGGAGGCTCGGCGTAAGAAGGCTCCGGGAGCCAAGATTCGTGCCACACATAACCTTATTCGGAGCAGCGGATGCACATAATCTCCGGAATGTAATTCGCGAAGTGGAGAGAGTTGGGGGAAGGTACACCTGTGTTCCTTTTAAAATCGGCATTAGGCGTGGTGAGTTTCAGGTAGAGGATGCAAACTGGCTTTATCTCGACATCCAGTCTTCACCCGAGCTTGAGCAATTTCGGTATGAGCTGGCGCAGGGCTTACTCGGGCGGGGAAGGGTGATATATGATACATGCCCGCCCTATGATCGCAAGCCAAAATATAAATTCCATTGTTCGATAGGAAAGTACAACCCCAGAGACAGCGCTAAGTTTGAAAAGCTGGCTGAATATGCTGAGACCAAATGTAGCTTGGAAACCTTCAAGCAGCGCCAAATTTCGCTCCTTGGCAAACTAGTCAACATCATTGAGAAGAATATCTTCAAAACTGAAGAGGAAGCCCCGGGGATAAGTCAACATCTCCTCAGGGTCACGGTTTTGGGAGGAAGAAGCCGCATCCAAGCTGAATATGATTTAGTCCTTGGCAGAATGTTATCTCGGAGGCAAGCACTAAGTGGATATTGGTGGAGAAGAACTGTTGAGAAGTTCAAAGAATTACGTAGTCCGCCACGGGAAGAGCACCTGTCAATCTCTAATAAATCTGTATATTTTATTGGGGATACTCATTTCGACCACAAGAATATAATCAGATATTGCCGCAGGCCTTTTTCGAGCGTTACTGAAATGAACAACACAATCAAGAACAATTGGAACGGTACGGTAGGCGACAATGACATGGTCTATTTCCTGGGTGACTGGGCTTTTGGATGGCGACATAAACCTGCAAAATATTGGAAAAGACAACTCAAAGGGAACATAGTGTCCATCCGAGGAAGTCACGACCGAAAAGCAGGCGGCATACAGTTCCGAGATTTTGAGGAGTTGCATGTTAATGGATATGATTTCTTACTCATCCATAATCCAAACCCCGGTGACAAACGTCAGACAGAGAAGCAAAAACAGAAACTTCAAAATTGGCACGGATGGGTTATTCACGGACACGTTCACAACAATAAAATGGACGGGTATCCCTTCATCAATGGCGAGCGGAAGACGATAAATGTCGGTGTTGAGCTAATAGACTATAATCCAGTGAGCCTCGAGTATTTGCTGTCCCTGAACTTGGGGTCAATAAAGCGGATGCGTACGATTGATAGCCGTCCAGAAAGATGGTGAGAGACCAATTCAGGGTATTCTAAAGAGATATCATCTCCCAGCAATGTTTCTCTTATCCAGTGGTTGAGCAATCCGTCCCTTTGTTGTGTGATGCCCGAAAGCTATCCAAATAGCGTAAGCAAGTAACACCCATACCTTTTAGCTTCAAGGCCTGCCCCAGTAACCCGTCAGTGGAAAACTGAATAACTCTATTTGGGGATTAAAACGAAAGAAATCTCGGTCTCAATAGGTGTTAACGTCACGTTAGAAATATCTTCCATTCTTAAGAGGATTATTGTAGGTCCAAGCCCAACCTTATCTGATTCCTGAACTAATTTCTTACAAATCATGTTATCACCATATATCTTGAGGACTACCAGGTCAGGATTTGACGAAGGAACGTAAAATACTTCTTTCTGCCAAGCATTTAACGTGCCTTCTAAGTATCCAAATGAGAGAATTACAGAAACTATGCAAATAATGATGACTGTATATTGAAAATACTTGTTTTTTGCCAACCGTGCTAGAGGAATATCTTGTCTCTGTCTTCTCCTCGGCAATCTTCGCAAGAGCGAAGGACCTACAAAAAGAAAAACCAGAACAACCAAGAGTGTTATCCCTAATGCCTTGGCTTCCCCTGTCGTTAAATAACGAAAGGCATAAACAAAGTATAAAAGGAGAACAGCGAGAGAATAATATATCTTCCTTCTTGTATCACTAGTATACGAAGGAATAGTCAGGAGCAAAGAAAAAACCAAGCTACCATAGCCAAGCCGGCTAGAGATGCGGCCACTGCTAAAAGAATGGTTGTCAAGTCCAAACGAATAAAATCAGATGGTATATGATAAAAATCACAATAACCCCGTTCATGGACATAAGCAACAGCATATCCTAATCCCGAAGCACCACCCATTAGTAAAGGTATCCATGGCCTTAATTCAATTCTTTGCATCATTGTTGTATTCAATGCTATCACAGAGGTATGTATGCTTCAAGGTGGTCAAAAATTGTCTAATTCCAAGTAAGTTGTCCCAAAGAGACACTTTACTCATAAGTAGAAATGGGTCATGGTTCAAAGCTAACGGCTGCCCCGGTAACCCATCATTGGAGAACTGAGTCTGGCCGAAAGTATCCGGGAATTAAGCTCGTGCCTGTGGTATCCCGCGCTAAAAAAAGAGGAGGTCAGTGTCGGATTATTCTCACATTTCGTGGACATCCGGACCGTAAGAAACTAACTTCAAAGCGTCATAGTTGCATAGACCCTCAACTGCACAAAAAGCCAGAATGTTCAGCCGACTGGGAGGTAGTTCTCAATAACATAAATAGGGGCCACATCGAGTGGCCCCTATTTATGTTATTGAAGTTTAGGATTTACCTATTCGGAAGACTTTGGTTCCGCAACGTGGACAAACACCCTGAGTAGCAGGACGCTTGTTCTTCATTGTGATAGCTCTCGGATTCTTGATCTCAACCTTCTTTTTGCACTTCATGCAATATGCCTGCATTTTCACCTCCTCGTTTGTAAGATTCTGAGCAGAGAGTATCACGTAGCGCATTACTAGTCAATAGGTTTTCTAAACATTTCATCGTTTTGCAACCTAATAATCAGCCACTTTCCTATGCGTTGCCTGATAACCGTAAGTGCGGAGCGAGAGAGCGGAGCGGAAGAGTGGCGCCACAGAGCGGAGCGGGAGTGCGGAGAACAATCCCGAGAACAAAGAAAATACTAAGGTCGAATCAAGTGAAACATAGAGACAGACCCCATGGAAGCAACTTAGCTGATTATTAGGTCACAAAACGATGTTTTGTTGTTTAGATAGACATGCAAGTCGTGTTATACTTATTAATAGAACATACCAGATTTGGTCATAATCGACGTAAGGAAGGGAGAAGACAGAAATGGGCGAGAAACACAAGCCAGGCGAAATAGCTAAGCAATCTGGGCAGTACCCAATACAGGGACCCCGTGGAGGCGACACCGGCAAAGAGAGAACGGTAGTGAAGGGGGAACCATTTCCTCCTACTCCCGAGAAGGGGCAAACGTATGGGACGCCTGACAAGACCAAGCACTAGGTTGCGGCCATTCTACAAAATGGCTTTTTGTTACCCTGAACCCACTTGAAGGGGAGCCGATTTGTAGAGATTCCGTCTTGACTTCGTGTATCAAATCACCGTTCTCAGAAATTCAGCGGCGGAGAGGATTCTTGTCTCTTTATAACGATGAGCCAATGGAGTTTGCTTCGTTATGAGAAAGCTACGTATGTCGTACTCCACCCACGGTTGTTTCGGCCTCAGGTACCTGGCGAATCTTTCCATATTCCGTTTGAAGTAGTGCAATCGTTCTTGCTGACGGTCTGCTTCATATCGTAACGCATGGGGTCCCAATAGTTCCTGCGTAAGTAGGTTGGTTCCTGTAAACGAGGATGGTGCCATGTCTCTGTATTTTGCATCAGCTATGATTATCGTCTTCTTCTCTTCGGAAATAGCCATGACGTCGTATTCGTAGGTCTCTGCTACGGCAGCCTCTGGGCCAGAATAACCTCCTGAGCGAAGCTCCTGTCTAAGCCAACTCTCAAACTTCTCACCGATTCTCTCTCTCATATCTTGGATAACTTGCTCTCTTTTCCTGACTGTTGGTTCTTCTGGATCTGGGCAACCTTGAAGGTAAATTAGGAAAAAGAGTAACGTATGGCGATCCATTAAGATCCCTTCACGTGTTCTTGCGACTATGGGTACTAGTTCTGTACTGTCTACATACGTAGAAAAGAATTTCTGTGCCGAATAGATACCCTTGCACTGTGAGTCGAAATGTTTCTGCATAGCTGCCATTTCCTCGTCCAATTTTTCGGTGAGAATAAGGAACAACTCATCCTTAGCCCATGTCTGCAGCATCCACCCGAACAGAACAGAAAAATCCAGAACGTCCGGCTTGTAGTCGTATTGTGATTTCGTCCTGTAATGCTCTTGCAGCCAGTATCGTGACTGGAGGCTTAGTATCCAGAATCGCTCTAGTATTTCTTTACCGTCGGTCATTCGGGAAAAGTCTAGCTCTGGAGTGACAGCGGATTCCAGGTTTCTGTATGGGAATAAGGACTCATCTGAGGGAAGTTCTTTATTACTTATAAGACCGATTGCTTTCTGAAACTCTGCATAGACTTTGGTGTATTTGATAAACAACGGCTTTAAACCCGATTCAGTTCTACCAAACACGATTCTCTTGTTTCGCACGTCTTCTAGATTTCTTTGATCTCGGCTCCACCTACGGATATCCTCTAGTAACAGTCCAAACTTGGCTATATCATCAACCGGGCCTTCAGACGCATGCCTGTTGGTCATCAATAACAGCTCACCCAAAGCAATGAAATGGTCTATTAATGGCATTATTCCCTTCGTAAAGAATGAGTTGAGTAATTCTCTCCTCCGCGTATATGCATAGCGAGCCAATCTTCCTGGCTTCCACCTATGAATTTCATCTATGATGAGATCCTCTTTGTCTTGAATCTCTCTGTAAATTCTAGGTTCTTCTGTTTCAGTGGCATCCATGAGTGAATTGAAATCACGCGGCCATAGTTGACAGTTCCTGTTAATGCATGCATCATTTGGTGGAGTAGCGGTGTCAAGATATAAGAGCCCTCCGCAATACGGGCACAGATAATCAGAGTCAAAATTCTTATAGTCGTAGTCCATAAGTGTTGACCAATTGCTGTCACATTGTACTACAACCAACCCGGAGTGAGCCTTTGCGATAGATATGACTTGACTCTTATTGTTACCGTATTAAACAATCTGACGAAATGTTAAGTAAGGATAGCTTATTGGACGAGTTACTTAGAAATCCATTTGGTGGGCCTCGGGAGATAGTTCCCGAACTTTTGTTTGAGAAGAAGGGATTGATTCCGGCGCTGCAGCAGTTATTCGTCTCTCATTCAGCCCCATCCCCTCTTGAGTTAGCAGAGCTTTGCTCCATAACTGCCACTTGCTCCAAAAGTCAGGTATCTGTTCCAAAAGTCACCCTTTAGCTCATTGCGAAACTCATGAGCGAGAACTGCCCCACTTCAGGATGCTGGAGAAGCGATTCTTGGTCGTTTGAATACCCATATTCAGAGATTAACTTATTTGCTTGTTACTGTAGCCTTCCATATCGGGCTCAATATGCTCCAGTCCTTCGGCGTCAGGTCTTCCATCGGTTTATCGGCATTACCCAAGAGTCTGTTGACCAAAAGAATGAAATGACAAGCTTGCAGCTTTTCGTCCCACAGTCCACACTCCATGTATTTGCAGGTTGTATCAGTAAAATGACATATCATCTATTTACCTCCCTTCTTTATATTAGTTGTCTAAAGTCGACATACTTCATACCATCTTCTTTTGCTCACTCTGACGGGGTTCTTTCCAATAAGGGCTATGGCATTTTGGGCATACCTTCGGCTCTTTGTCGAGATTACGTGGAATCCATTCATACTTGCAACGAGAGCAGTGGAATACAGTGATTTGCTTCTGTTCTTTATACACACCTCTAATATATCACTGATAATATGTTTTGTCAAGTATTTTATCAATAATATATTGTTTATAGTAGCAGTGGTTGTCTGAGAGAAAGGAGACTTAGAATGTCAACTCGGGCAACGATAGCCTGTTCTGTTACCCAACATTTCTGACTATTGTGCAATCCAATTACAGACGATTAAGGAGAATGGATTGGCTTGACCTGTCTTATTCTTATGTTTTCAAGTTTGATTGGCCAAATGGCCCAATATTCGCCAACATTCAGCCCTAATACTCTAGAATATCTTATTCTAGAAAGGCTGCGTCAATCACGGTGACTCAGAATGTCCGGGGAAACTGGGATCAGCAGGATCAATCGTTGATCAGACCAGCCTAGCGAGCGTCACCGGTCGACCGACTGATATAATGTCATGATTGATGGGTAGATTCTGTGGGATTGAAGTTGCGTGCATCTTATATACCGCTTGGAGTGTCCACAGTGATACTGGCTATCGGTATTGTCCTTGGTACTAATCACTGTCGGTTATTCCCAAGATTAGCTTCTCATCACTGCTAGGAGGAGCATTGGCTCGGATCAAGCTGGAGTACTGGGAAAAGTGGAGCGGGCGAGAATGGGAAGCAATGGCCGGTGTTGTGCGCTCATTCAACGAGGCACAAAACAGGTATGAAGTGGTGATGATCCCGGCTGGCAATTGGGCGTCCAGTCCGGATGTCTCGAAGTTTCTGAATGCCCAGCGGCAGGGTACGCCCCCGGACGTGATTGGCCTAGAAGATCACCAGATCGTAGACCTTGCAGCAGGGCAAGCATTGGCCCCACTTGGACACCTTATTGACGCTGCTCAACTTGCCCGCGCTGGCTATCGGCACCCATTCCTCGAACTGGGCACGTACAATGGCGAGCTGTACAGCGTGCCGGTTGTGGGTGATATCGTTACGCTCTATATCAATCTCACTGCCGCACGGGGGACACGGTTTGATCTGGATCACATTCCCGTTGATTTGTGGGAATTCGACGATGGCCTGGAAAAGATGCGGCGGCATGGGCAGGTCGGTCTTGTCCCCACATATCCCGGTTGGTGGCCTCAGGCATGGGTGTGGTTCTTTGGAGGCTCGTGGTTCGACGATCGCGGCAGGTTCACTCCAGCTCTTCCTGCGAATATACAGTCGTATGAATGGATATCTTCATTTCGTCACCGTTGGGACCTAACGGCATTTGCCAAACCAGTTAATCCCATCGGAGTTCGGAAGCCTGAGCCTTTCTTCAGGGGAGAGGTCGCAATGGTCTTTGACGGGGATTGGCTGGTCCGGAGTATACTCGGGGTATCTGGCGTAGACTGGACGCCAGCTCCTTTCCCAACAGTAGCGAAGAGGTCCGCAGCACTGATTGTTGCCGACGTTCTGAGCATTCCGAAAGGCGGGCGACATCCGGAAGGAGCCGCTGAGTTCATCTTGTTTGCTGCACAGCCTGAACATATCGAGAGACTAGCCCTAGGACAGGTGAAAATCTCCCCATTGCGGGATTGGTCACAGAGGTTCTTAGTTCGTCATGAGAATCGCCAACTTCCTGTGCTTCGGGAGATTCTCTCGACGGCGCAGCTCTTCTATGATCCACGGGTGCCTGGATGGATGCACTACCTGGAGCAGATAAAGGGAGCATTCGACCTTGTCTGGTCAGGGCAAAACACAGCGACGCAGGCGTTGGCAGCCATTCAAGACGTTTAGAGACTGGTCTAGGAAATATCACCCAGTCTTTGTGGCGGAGGCTTCCGAAAGTGATTCAGGCGCTGGAAGCCAATATCGTGACAGATTGTGTGATTTCATCGCCGTTGCACATTACTCGGGAATGTTGAACCGAATTTGTTTGTAGGCTATTATAAGTTCTGGAACCTTGATGGAGCGACTGATAGCTTGTTCAGAAAGAGGGACCAATGCCCGGCGAAGATGAAATTATAGACCTGCTGAGAAGATACGGAGTACTCGAACAAGGGGAATCACCGTGGCCAACATATACTCCTAACGAAGGTGAACGTTATCGAGTGGACTGGCATAGTTTGTTTCCGGGCGGAGGGCGGCACGGGCTGGGGGAAGAACAGAAGTGGGACATTCAAGACGACAGATGGAAGCCTGAATGGGAACAGGAGCTTCTGGACGCTATAGACAACGATTTAGACCTACAAGAGCCGGCCAACGATGAGCTTGAAGAAGTAGGTAAAGCTCTGCTCTGGGACGTTTGCGCCTGGTACCAGCCTATTCATTTCTCCGCTTACCAGTGGGGAATATACATACGTGAAGATTGTGTTCTACGCCAAGCCAGGTTAATCGGGCGCTTCATACCTTCGCCAATCAGGGGAAGCGGCTCTCTCACCGGGCTGGCCAAGTGTCTAATTCGGGCTTCGGCATATGCCTTCTTCCTACATGAACACTACCACCATAAAGTTGAGTCACTAGGTCTAAGGTTACACGTGGTCGATAGGAAATCCTGTTATCTACCCTATCAAGCCAAAGTCTATACTTCAACAAAAGGAACTGACTTTCAACTGGAGGAGGCGTTGGCTAACGCCGATATCTACCATCGCCTGGACACTGAGCCCTACAGGTCCTGGATAACTTATGATGGTGTGCAGGCGACCTGGCGGTATCTCACAAAACGATTTCCCCATGACCCTCCGGGGTACCGTATGGCTATCAAATACCTCAGTAAAAGCATGTTCGATGTCGGAGAGAATATGCTTCATGGTCAAGTTCATGAAGCATCCCTAACACCTGTTCAGCCTCCTGAAGAATGGAATATTGCGACGCGTTTGACCCAAAGCCTCTTTAAGGTCACTGACAAGATCTGGGTAATTGTCAGACCGAGCGGGAAAACCATATTGCCGACGAGGGGGCACATATAGCTGTTGAACAATCACTCAGATTGTGACTTCACGACTTCCAAGGACACCATACCAATTAGGCCTACTACAAATTGTGAATTATGCCCCCAGAATACAACGGATGGCTGATGCCCCTTGACCCCAATACGTTTGAGGTAAACTTATGATTTGTTTTGTTCAGAATCTTGATTGGTCATGCGCGACCAAGAGAGCCATTCGTCTTTAGACTCAGGCCATCCATATGGCAGAACCACGCCGTTGGCCTTCAGTATTGCGAACAGCTGCATGGAAAGTTTACGCATCATAACAAGGGCACACGAGGCTTCAAACACACTGAAAGTCCTTTCATTTAGCCAATGGGTAGGAATATAAGCATCGAAATGTTTAGATGGGACATTTATGGTAGCGTTGAATTTCCAAAGTTGGTCAGCCAACTCCGAAGAAAGAATGCCAGCTACTTTGAGCGGACTGATCAAGCGACCGAAAGGCCTCGACGGCACTCCATATTGAGATGGGGGGCAGGATGTTAAGTACATTAGACAGCCCTCTAGATGACCACTAATGACCATCATATATGCCCTAGTACTGTCCTTAAAGTTTCTGTTACCACTCCATCTGTGAATATAGTAAAGAGGTCGGTAGATATTGTCTGGAAACAATGTGCGTTTCCTATCGCCAACCCTTTCCCAATAAATAGGTATCATCTCCTCGACGAGAGAACTTGCATCGTACATGTCATCATCTAAGATGAGCGCCAGCCGGTTGACCAACTGCCACTCCCGCTCATCTAATAGGTCAACTGCAAGTTGCTCAATCGTGGTCATTATAAGATAATCATATTCAATTTAATCTAAATAAACAAAATAGCGGAATGTGTGATGCACCGAATCGCCGTTGCACATTCCTGACCGAAGTGCAATCTCCTTGAAGCCAAAGCCACTACCGTCCCGTGGATAATAGTTGAGACATGACTTTTCGTTGCCAGGAGATACCTCCTCTCCGATCAGAACGAGTGAGAGATTCAAGAGACACGGGCAGAGCTGGGCCACTGAGCGAGTGAACAATCTTCCCAAACTACGGACGTTGTGCTACAATAAGAATGGATGGCAGGCGGTCTGGC
>CAZIAF010000054.1:3901-11757 GCA_964537625.1 uncultured Candidatus Bathyarchaeia archaeon | reverse complement strand
TTTCATGGTTGAACGAGTTAGGCTCTAACCTTTTTTTAAACAGCATTGACCATCTGGTTGACTACTATAACGAATAGTCCAATTGCGAGGAGGAAGACGAAGCTCAGGAACGTTGTCAGCTCCTTGTTATATTTCCCAAACTTGAAATTGAAGACTGCATTCATCACCGGGAAAATCGTTGCTATCCCAGCAAGAAGAATAAGCTCGTTTTTACTTCCCCATCTGTTCGGTACTCCGTTGAGGCCAAAGTGAACGG
Source organism: uncultured Candidatus Bathyarchaeia archaeon (assembly GCA_964537625.1). Classification (GTDB taxonomy): domain Archaea; phylum Thermoproteota; class Bathyarchaeia; order TCS64; family TCS64; genus UBA8941. The sequence continues at coordinate 11,501 of CAZIAF010000054.1, read as the reverse complement.
GGATGACATCAGGCAATCCCGGGTAGATGTAGCCTATATAAGCGATGAGAGAAACCCATGCGAGGGTGACAATGGCTACCTTAGCTAAGGCGAAATGGTGGTTCTGGACCGGATGCTTAAACTCCTCACTCCGGGGGGCTACGGTTATCAATTTCTCCCTAATCGCTTCCAGGAACTCGTCTAAATCCTCAGGTGAGAGCAGCACCCGGGAACCATCGATAACCTCCATCAGGATGAAACTGCCCACATGCCTCGTCGCGTAGACTTGGACACTCCCGATTTTACTCGTCGTGAAAATCCCCCAGTAGACTCCTGGCCAGCTCCCTCCAAACATTCGGAATTTGAGAGCCGTCTCCACCTTCCTAACCTCTTTTATTTCCTCATAGCGGAGTCGGAGTGGTGATGCTGGGAAATCAACATAGAGGTCTTTCTCCCCCAAAGTATACATCATTCTTTGAGCAATGTAGGAAATGTAGATTAGAAAACCGGAGATGGTGAGAGGAAGCAAGAAGATTAGCAACGCAAGTGCATCCGGTTTTTCCCCCCAGATCAGGATGAGCGTCGCAACGAATGGGATATCTAGAATAATAGCTAAAGCTATGCCTATGGGTAACGTATTCCTATTTTTACTGGCCGAATATGATCTGGACATTGTATAGAATAAATTGATTAAAGTTTTAGAGGTTACTCTCGGCGAAGGACCTTCCCAGGGGTCTCGCCGGTATGATTCCCCATCCTTACGACCAGCCTCCCATTGACAGCGACGTAATCAATGCCCTTTGGGTAGACCCGAGGCTTGAGCGTGTTGCCACGGTCGGTCACGGTATCTGGGTTGAAGACTACGAGGTCTGCATATGCCCCTTCCCTGAGGACTCCCCGGTCAGTTAGTTTGAACTTACCTGCGGGGAGGCTTGTGACCTTGCGAACAGCTTCCTCGAGCGTCAGGGTATTCGTTTCCCGTACACAAGTACGGAGGTACCGTGCGTAGCCACCGAATGTATTCTCGTTGGGGAGGATGCCAGGCAGAGTCTTTATCTCCCATTTCTCATCAACACCGAATGTATCGATACCGATCATGGCGGCTGGGTGCTTTACGAGCATCATGAACCCCGCTAAACTGCCTTGAATTGTTGCCTTAGTGTTAGGGTCGATGTTGATAATCTCCATGAGCGCGTCAAGCTCGTCACATTTAAGTTCCTTTGCTATCTGAGCTACGGTTTTACCCTCGAAATTCTTCTCTCTACACTCAGCGATTATTAGTCCCATTGCCCACATTGGGGTGAGGTTCGGGTTTAATCCATACCACTTTCCGGACATGATGGTTTGCCTTATCTCTTTCCTTAGGGCGGGCATTGTGAGGGCATTGCCGAGTTGGCTGAGGCTACCCGCTATTCTTAGCCAAGGTATCAATGCTGACGCAAGGTAGGGCATGGCATAGATGCCTCCTGTGGTGTTGGGAATTAAATCGAAATTAACGTCGAGTCCCTCCTCGCGAGCGTCATCGATCGCCTTAAGAGTCGCCTTCACTGAGGCCTCAGTCAGGATCTGGTTGCCCGGTGGCCAGATATCGAAAAGAGGGCTTAGATGACTTATCTCAACGGGGATTTTCGCCTTTCTTCCGACTTCAATAGCCTCGAGGACACCCCCGATCTTTGAGGGTACTGGGTCGCCGGGCCGCCTTTCTTCACGGAGACCTGTTCGTAGGCTATGGCTTGTGTAGACTCCTCTATACCTAGCGGCTACCTCGGCACAGGCAACTAGCTCGGATGCATCCGCCCAATAACCCGGGTTATAATCTCTTCCCACGCTTAAACCCCTACAGCCTTCTTCCATCGACCTAGCGACGTACTCCAGCATGACCGAAATTTCCTTCTTAGTTGCTTTCCTACGGTAGTCGCGTTTCATAACGAGGTAACGGATGTCGCCGTGACCAGCTATGGGGACGAGGTTAGCGGAGGTCCCTTTCGCTTCGACGCGGTTAATCCACTCCCCTAGAGTGTTCCAGTCTATCTCCCATCCGTAGATCTCCCTATGGAGTGCGTTTACTTTATCGAGGGGCTGTAACCGTTCCCCATAGTACATATCTGGGGCTATTCGTGCGTAGAGATCGTACAGAAAATAGGCGGCGTCTATGTAGTCGTCGTAGGGGCCAGGACTAGTCCCACAGTTCCCACCAACAAATGTTGTTATTCCCTGTCGGACGAAACTCTCCGCCCTAGGGTAGTAGAGGATGCTGCAGTCACCGTGGTTGTGGGCATCTATGAAGCCTGGAGAAACGACCAGTCCTTTAGCATCGATGACCTCAGTGGCATCGACCGTTAGCTCACCCTCGACCCTGCCGACGGTTTGTATCCTCTCACCTTTCACCGCAATGGCGCCCCTAAAAACAGGGACGCCTGTTCCATCAACGATCCTAGCGTTCTTAATCAGTAGATCGCATTCGGGCATACCTATTCGTTGAACTATTTGTTGTCAGACGCTTAAGAAGATGCGATCACTATAACGTCTTCCGGTAGAGCGTCACGATCTCCTCCGGCGTCGCCTTACGAGGGTTGTTCCCCGGGCTACCACTCGCTATGGCGTCCAAAGCCATCTTAGAGACCAGGGACTCGAACTTTGCAACGTTAATGCCAAGACCACTGAGGCTTGGTATCTGGAGGTCAGCATTAAGCCTCTTGACGGCGTATACGGTTCTCTGGGCAGCATCATCTGTTAAAAGCCCACTTATTTGCTCACCCATCGCCCCTGCGATATCCGCATACCTCTTCGGGTTACCCGCAAAGCTATACTCGATAACGGCTGGGAGAAGGACCGCGTTAGATATGCCATGGGCGACGTGGAAATAAGCACCAATGGGACGCGCCATCCCGTGGACAAGAGCCACCGAGGAGTTAGCAAAAGCTAGCCCTGCCTGTAGAGCCCCCATAAGTACACTACTCCTCGCCTCAAGATCATCCGGGTATGACCAAGCTCTGCGTAGGTTGCTCGAGATGAGGCGGATAGCCTGAAGTGCGAAGGTGTCAGTTAGGGGTTGAGCCTTGATGGAGACGTATGCCTCTATTGCGTGTGTAAGTGCGTCGAGTCCCGTCGCAGCTGTTATTCCCTTAGGCATCTTAAGCGTCATGATCGGGTCGACGAGTGCCACGGTGGGGAGCAGTTGTGGGCTCGAGATGAGCATCTTCACATTTGTCTGGGTGTTTGTTATGATAGCGAATGGAGTTACCTCGCTACCTGTCCCCGCCGTCGTGGGGATAGCGATCAATGGTGCTGACGGCTTCGTGATCTTGCTCGTGCCCACGTAGTCGCTGATCTCCCCTGGGTTCCTTGAGAGAGAAGCAATTGCCTTCCCGGTATCTATTGGACTCCCACCGCCTACTGAGACGACGATATCTGCACCGGCATCCCTGAAAGCACGAAGTCCCTCTTCGACGTACTCAACGACTGGCTCCATCATCACTTTATCGTAGATCGAGTAGGGGACTCCTGCGGCATCGAGGGAAGCTTTGACTTCTTCGAGTAAACCGATCTTCACTAGATTAGCGTCAGTAACGAGTAGAGCCTTCTTACCAAGCTGTTTGGCATGGGTGCCCGCTTCTTTCGCCGCTCCCGGACCTGTGCTTATAATCGATGGCGCCCTAAACTGCTTCGTTTGACTCATTGCCAGTCTCCCTTTGATCAACCGCTCAGCAGACGATAAAACTTCCCACGAAGAGCGCTACAGAGTTAACCTTTTTCGTCTAGAGGTATATGGTTGTGCCGATGTGGTTCAACTCGCGGCGCTCCCCTGTCTACGGGACCCGGGGCGCGGTCGCCTCAAGTCAACCCCTCGCCAGCGAAGCGGGGATGAGGATACTCCAAAAGGGGGGCAACTCCGCTGACGCCGCCGTCGCCGTCGCAGCCGCACTAAACGTAACTGAGCCCTGCTCAACAGGAATGGGCGGAGACTGCTTCACCCTTTTCTACGACGCCTCCACGGGACGCGTCCTCGGTCTTAACGGAAGCGGGAGGGCACCCTCTGGGCTTTCACCTGAAAAGCTCGTCGACGAAGGTTTCTCAAAGATGCCCTCTAATGGGGTCCATACAGTTACCGTCCCTGGCGCAGTCGCCGGGTGGGTTGACGTCATCGAGACGTTCGGGACCCTTACGATGAAAGAGATACTCACCCCCGCGATCGAGCTAGCAGGGGATGGATTCCCTGTTTCACCCATCACCGCCCGGGCTTGGTCAAACGGAGTACCCTTCCTAAAGACCGGACCATACAGCGACGAGATGCTCATAAACGGCAGGGCACCTAGTGCCGGAGAGATTATGAAGAATCCAACCCTCGCCCAAAGTCTCCGAGAAATTGTAGATCACGGCAAGGCAGGCTTCTACGAAGGCAGGATTGCTGAGGCGATTATAGAGCTCTTACAATTCAAGGGTGGCACAATGACCCTAGAGGACCTAAAAAAACATAAAACGACTTTCGAGGACCCTATCACCGTTAACTACCGTGGCATCGACGTCTGGGAGATACCCCCGAACGGGCAGGGAATAACTGCTCTCATCGCCCTAAACATAGTCGAGGGGTATAAACTATCTAAAATCCACCACGACTCCCCACAGAGACTCCACCTTCTAATAGAGGCGATTCGAACCGCCTTTGCCGACACCCGATGGTACGTCGCCGACCCTAATGTGACTAATGTTCCCGTCAAGGAACTCATCTCCAAGGATTACGCTGCGGAGAGACGTCAGCACATTAACCCTACAAAAGCGACTCTCGACAGGGTTCACGGCTCCCCCGTAACCGGCAGCGACACAGTCTATTTCTGTACAGTCGACAGGTGGGGCAATGCTTGTAGCTTCGTAAACAGCAACTACTCCGGGTTCGGTACTGGACTAATTCCCCGGGGCTGTGGCTTCACCCTGCAGAACAGGGGTGCTGGATTCACCCTCGAGAAGGGTCACCCCAACGTACTCGCCCCCGGCAAAAGACCCTACAACACCATTATACCCGGCATGATGACAAAGCACGGGGAGCTCTACGGTCCCTTCGGCGTCATGGGTGGCTTCATGCAACCCCAGGGTCACCTCCAAGTCATCACAAATATGGTAGACTACGACATGGATCCCCAGGAAGCCCTCAACGCGCCTCGATTCTGCATAATGGACGGCACAACCGGTGGAAAGGTAAGCCTCGAGGAGGGAATACCCGTCGAGACGATGGCCGTCTTAGCAAGGATGGGCCACGAGGTCATCCCCGTTGCCGGTTACAACCGCATATTATTTGGAAAGGGTCAAATAATCCTCAGGGATCCGAAGACCGGTGCCCTCACTGCAGGGTCGGACCCGCGCGCCGATGGGCAGGCTATTAGTTGGTAGAGGGCACAGTGCGCCTCGAAAAGTAGGTTAAATAAATCATATAGCAACAATATTACGATCCTATTGGAGTACAAGATCGGAGCAGATTTTGCCAAGAAGCTCGATAAGGAAGACTCCCTAGCTGGGTACAAGAAGAGGTTTTACATCCCTAGGAGAGAGGTTCTCGATATGGACGGAAAAACCAAGTCCATCAAGCCCATAATCTACATGGATGGCAACAGTCTGGGTCTCGCCTCGAAGGACGTAGAGAAGGAGATGAAAGCCGAGTTCGAGAGGTGGAAGAACCTCACAACTCGTCACAGCGGCATCGATAAGAAGGCTGCGGAGTATCAAGCGAAGCTAGTAGGCGCGGAGACAGATGAAGTCATAGTAACCGGCGGTGCCTCCATCAACATCCACGCTCTAATCTCCACATTTTATAGGCCCAAAGGCAAACGGACGAAGATAATCGGGGATGAGCTCAATTTCAGCAGCGATCTCTATGCACTAGCAGGGCAGATACGCTTTAAGGGAAGAGATCCCACGAAGGACCTCGTCATCGTCAAGAGCAGGGACGGCAGAACGATCGCGGAGGAGGACTTAATCGCTGCTATGAGTGACGAGGTCAGTGTCTGTCACCTCCCCAGCGTTTACTTCGTCAGCGGTCAACTCTTAGACATCAAGCGCCTCACAAAGGCAGCGCACGACTATGGGATAATAATTGGATACGACTGCTGCCACAGCGTCGGCGTGATCCCTCACAAGCTCCACGAGTGGGGCGTTGACTACGCCCTCTGGTGTAATTACAAGTACATGAATGGCAGCACAGGCGCTATCGCAGGTCTCTATATTCACAAGAATCACTTCACAGAAACTCCCGGACTCCCAACCTGGTGGGGGAACAACCCTGGTAACAGGTTCGATTTCAAGGCTGAGTGGACCCCCACTGGAAACGCCGCCTCCTGGCACCTAGGCAGCAACCTCAGCATCGGCTTCGGTGTCTCCCCAGTCTATGCAAGTAGCAAGATGATATTCGATGCCGGTTTAGACAAGATACGTGAGAAGAGTCTCAAGGCCACATATTACATGATGTACCTCATCGACGAGCTCCTTAGTAAGAAGCCGTATAACTACAGCATCGGGAACCCCCGCGAGGCTGAGAGGCGGGGTGGTCACGTTGCCGTCGAGCACGATGAGGCTCGCAGGATAAGCGAGGCCCTTACAGCCCGTGGCGTACTACCAGACTTCCGACCACCCCGAACGATACGTCTTAGCCCCATTCCACTCTACACCACGTATCAAGAAATATGGGAAGTCATCCAACACCTCAAAGCTGTAATAGACAACAGGGAGTACCAGAATTTTGATGTGAACAAGAAGGAAGCCTATTAAGAAAGTCGATAAATTGAAGGGTTCTTCAAGCAATGCGCACGCACCCACACACATCTAATAAACTCCTCACCGACTTGATCCGTCATGAAGCTCGCAGGCCTAGTCTCCGGCGGGAAAGATAGTATCTACTCGGTACATCTCGCTGAGAATGGTGGCTACGATGTTCCAATTCTTGCTTGTATGTATCCCAGCCGACTAGATAGCTGGATGTTCCACAGCATCAATATTCAGATAGCCCCGCTCCTCGCAGAAGCGCTAGGTAAACCCTTGGCCTCTGCCTCTACAAGCGGTGAGAAGGAGAGAGAGCTCGAAGACCTCAAACGACTTGTTAGTCATCTCGACGTCGACGGTGTTGTTACCGGAGCGATCGCTTCGACATATCAACTCGAAAGGGTGAATAAAATCTGCAAGGAACTAGGTCTTATTAATGTCTCCCCCTTATGGGGTAAGGATCCTCATGAGGTCCTTACAGCCGAGATAGACTCCAGTATGGAGATAATAATGACCTCGGTTGCAGCTAAAGGTCTCGACCAGAATTGGCTTGGAAGACGCATCGACGAGAAATCGGCATCGGAGCTTTCCAAGCTCAGTGAACGTCACGGATTCAACGTTTGTGGAGAGGGAGGTGAGTACGAAACCACCATACTCGATGCTCCCTGGTTCAATAAACGTATTGAGGTTCTCAAAACTGAGACAACTTGGGACGGTACCAGCGGCATATACTTCATCAAGGAGGCTCGTCTTGTGGAAAAAGCTTAGTTCATATTTTCAGGGTCCTAAAAACACGTGCGCACGCGCAGATTATACCAAAATAATGTAGGTGTCGATGGTCCACACAGAGGGCTATAAAAATTGATTCGATTAA
>CAZIAF010000054.1:0-3891 GCA_964537625.1 uncultured Candidatus Bathyarchaeia archaeon | reverse complement strand
GGCTCGTCTTGTGGAAAAAGCTTAGTTCATATTTTCAGGGTCCTAAAAACACGTACATAAAATCAATGTATTGGCTAAATCAAGTCTGTTTTTCGACGTCATTGTATAGAAAACATCGCTTATGATGTATTCATTAGGTTTCATGGGTCTTAGATTATACCAAAATAATATAGGTGTCGATGGTCCACACAGAGGGCTATAAAAATTGATTCGATTAACCCCCAAACTACATAAAGGTTAAAAACCTACCTAAACCGTTGACATTCAGAGGAGATAGTGGTGAACGCCCACCAAACAGCCTAGGCCGAAAGGCCCAAGCAACAAGACGCTCCTCCAATATTCTACGTAACAAATCCGGAGATAAGATAGGGTGTAACCCGCTTAACTAGAAGGAACACAAACATGGCTGAAAAAAAGAAGGAAGAGGTAGTCTCCGCAGCGCTTAAGGCCGAGGAGAAGCTCAGATCCCAATGGTACATACTCGACCTCGAAGGTGAACTCCATAAGATAGACGAGTTCAATTTCAAGGGGCATGAAAACTTACGAAAGTTCGCGGGGTACGAGGTCGACAAGGATAGGACTGTCCACCAGGAACCCCCCCACGTCACCATGATGAAGGCCCTCGAGCTCGTCGATTATGAGCCTGCAAGCGACCCAGGTAACATGCGGTACTACCCTAAAGGCCGCATGATTAAAGCGCTGCTTGAGGAATATGTCACGAGCTGCGTTGCCGAGTACGGTGGAATGGAAGTAGAAACCCCCATCATGTACAACCTCGAGCACCCTACACTTGCCAACTACCTGAACCGGTTCCCCGCTCGTCAGTACACAATCGAATCCGACAACGACCGCTATTTCCTCAGATTCGCAGCCTGCTTTGGCCAGTTCCTCATGAGTAAAGACGCTGTCATCAGTTACAAGAACCTACCAATGAAGATCTATGAGCTCACCCGCTACAGTTTCCGTCGGGAGCAGAAGGGGGAACTCACCGGATTACGTCGACTTCGCAGCTTCACAATGCCAGACGTCCACGCCTTTTGCCGTGACCTCGACCAGGCCAAGGAAGAATTCATCACACGGTTCAACTTCAGTGCAGACGTACTCGAAGGTATAGGAATCCACAACAGTGACTATGAACTCGGAGTCCGTGTCACTGAGGACTTTTATAACGGCAACAAAGATTTTGTTCAGAGCCTCATCAAGATCCACGGGAAACCAGTGCTTGTTGAGATGTGGCGAGAAAGATTCTTTTACTTCATCCTGAAGTGGGAGAGGAACTTCGTAGACAACCTCGACAAGGCTTCAGCTCTAAGTACCGATCAGATCGACGTCGAAAACGGTGAACGCTACGATATTAAATTCATGGAGGAGGATGGAACCCAAAAGCATCCTCTTATTCTTCACTGCAGCCCAAGTGGAGCAATAGAGCGCGACATCTACGCTCTATTGGAGAAAGCAGCATTCGATATGAAGGTCGGAAAGCGCCCCAGTCTTCCCCTCTGGCTATGCCCTACCCAGGTCCGCGTAATTCCCGTTGGACAAGATTTCCTAGCAGCCGCTGATAAGGTTGCAGCCGAGATCACGGCCTACAAGATCAGGGTCGATGTTGATAACCGCGATGAGACCGTTGGAAAGAAGATCAGGGACTCGGAAAAGGAGTGGATCCCCTACACGATAGTCATCGGCGACAAAGAGACGGGAAAGGAAAAGCTACCCGTGAGAATACGTGAAACCGGGAAGCTGAGCGACTACTCGCCGAGCGATTTAGCAGCAGAGATTAAGGAGAAAACCAAAGGTAAGCCCTGGAGGCCACTACCTGAGCCGAAGCATCTGCAGGCGCGCCCTAAGTTCGTCGGCTAGACGCCGTGCCTCCACTTCTCTATCTGGTCTGTTTTCTTGTTTCCTTTCTTAAACTGTTTATAGTGTTCATCGCAGACGTAAACGGATTTTCCATTAACTTCAAGGCCTGCTGCCTTAGCCTTTACGACATTAACCGAGCGCACCGCTTCCTTATCACAACCCCTAACGGTGCACTTCTGACCCTTATCAATCCTACCCAAAAGTAATCACTCTACACATTAACCTGCGAGGAGTCGATAAAAAGGCTAGCTACAGGTAACCCATATATCTTGCCTTACCTTTCACCTGCCACTGTGCCCAACCTCAATGCCGCAGTCTTAGGCTCTCCTGGATACGCTAGGCAACTCGGAAAAAAGAGTACAGATACCGATGTAACCTTCTACGACTTGAAGAAGGGTGAAACAATCATCACGATGGTGGAACCTAGTAGATATCCTGAGAAGATCCAGAGCCTTTACTACGCGACGGCATTCGCTGATTATGTGGTCCTTGTGGCCGAAAAACTCGACCAGTACTTCGGTGAGACCCTCCTCATGATAAACGCCTGCAGCATCAAGGAGGGTACCATCGTTCTTCGAAACTACATTACAGAGGACCAACTTCCAATGTTCACTCACGGCACAGTTCTCCAGAAATACGGTGTGGTAGATGATGATCCCATCAAGCTAACGGAGAGACTTATCACTCAAGCTGAGCAGCAAAGACTTTCGCCGGCTGGTCCTGGGACGGTGGTCGTCGATGCGGCATTTAATGTGCGCGGTATCGGTGCCGTAGCCCTTGGTACCGTAAAGTTTGGAACCATTAAAAAGCACGACCAGCTGCGCGTTCTCCCCGGAAACAATGTAGCTGAGGTTCGTAGTATCCAGAAATATGACGAGGGCTTCGAAACTGCTGAGACTGGCGACCACGTCGGCGTCGCCTTGAAAGGCATCGAAGTGTCTGATCTCGACAAAGGAACCGTTCTCACTATGGACAATTCCCTCAAGGTGACGACCCAGTTCACAGCCTATGCTGAGATTATCCCCTACTTCCAAATCCAGCTTCACAAGGGCTCCATCCTCCACATTGGTCATTGGCTCCAGTTCAATCTCGCTAAAATCATCGAGATAAATGAAAAAAGCGAAAAAAATCCACTCCTCACTTTCTCTTTGGAGCAACCACTAATACACCCGGCAGGTGCTAAAGCGGTTTTAAACTACCTCGATGGTGGAAGGCTCAGAGTAGCAGGTACTATAAAACTGCCTTAAATCGAGTGGCGTTGCAAGAGCTTTCAAACCGGCTAAGCGGGCGAGTATCGATCTGAGCACCTTACGGTTGTTTTTGAACCTAAAAGGTAATTCTTCGTAATCCGATTATTAGCTCCCTTATTGAAGTGGTTAGATTTAACAACCTCCTCCGTGTATCCCTTTGCATTCGGTGCCCCAGATGTCTAAAATCTGTATAACTCTCTCAACATTGGACCCAGCTGCGGTGACGATGCTAAAATACTTTAAAGAGATGGGCTTCTCCGAGACTGCGAGAACTGGTATTCTATGTAGAGATAACCTTCTTCTCATGCCGATCGAGCGTCTAATAGTGCCCGAGGAGGAGTATAAGACCCCAAAAGAACCTGATCCCTACCCTGTTGATTACGATATTTTAGCGAAAGAGCTTGACATCAGCTATTATGTAGTTGCTTCCAGACATTGGTCGATTAGTGGTCAGCCAAGTCTGACTGTTCACGCTACGGGAAACTTCGGTAAGGCGATTTTTGGTGGGAGAAACCGGGAGCTCCAGTACATCGTTCCTAATCCGATGAGGAACGTCTTCATGGCCCTCCAGGAGGATCCACCTTGGGGCTTTCAAGTCAGTCTCGAGGCAACTCATCATAGCCCAACTCAATTCGAGACTCCAATGTTCTTCGCAGAGGTTGGGAGTAGCCTGACTCAATGGGTTGACGAGGATGTCTGCGGATATCTCGTGAAGTCAATTCTCAAAGGTATCGAATCCACCGAGAAGGCAAAAATAGCCATCGGCTTTGGTGGGGGTCAT
>CAZIAF010000053.1:0-11845 GCA_964537625.1 uncultured Candidatus Bathyarchaeia archaeon | reverse complement strand
CTCAATAGAGCAGCTTTTTATCAAGAATGTTGATGAGCTGCTCCCCAGCCAAATAGCGACGAAGATTATCAATGAAGACTTCTGTTAGTTTAGCATTCTGAGTGTCTTGTGTACTTGCAGAATGAGGACTGATAATTGTGTTGGGCATATCCCACAGAGGGCTATCCAGAGGAAGTGGCTCAGTGCGGAAGACATCCAGAGCAGCTCCACCTAGCTGTCCAGAACGAAGAGCATCTGCTAGGGCATCCTCGTCGACTACTGCTCCCTTTGAAATGTTAATTAGCACTGAACCCTTTTTCATCTGGGAGAGTTCTTTTTTACCAATCAGTCCACGTGTCTCCTCGGTCTCGGGACAGATTAAAACAAGAAAATCGGCTTGATTGAGCATTGGTTTCAAGTCAGTCCACCGATATAATTCCTCCACGTTCAATGAAGAGGGGCTCACACCCTCAATAATGCGCTTAGTTCCTATAACTCTCATTCCTAAACATTTAGCTACCCTCGAGATTTCCCTACCAACTTTACCAAGACCTACAATAGCAAGGGTTTTCTCTCTTAGCTCTGTTGAGCAAGTTCTGGCCCAATGCTTCTTAGCTTTAACCTCCGCCATTAAAAAGTAGTTTTTGGTAAACATTAACATTGCCATCAAACAGAACTCAGCGAGAGGCGTATTATGCACCCCACCGGCAGTTGTGAAAGTTATATCCGTTTCAGTTAAGCCACTTTGTTTCGCACCCCAGCCTATACCCGCGCTAGGCGACTGATTCCAACGGAGTTTTGGAAACCATTTTTTGATATCTTTCGAATACCCTGCGGGAACATATCCGAAGAGAATTTCCGATTCAGCCATCATGGATTTTAACTGCGCCTCTTGCTCAGAGGTACGCTGGATAGAGTCACCGTGCTGATCGCTAGAAAATCTGGGTTTTCCCAGAAGTGTTGGATCGTATAGAACATCAATATGAGGATTTACAGACCTGATCTTATCGAGGAGCTCAGCTGCTATGTGGAAAGTAATAAGAATCTTAACCCGATCTTTCATAAATTCATCATCCACATAGCCCTTAAAATGCTTATTGTGTGACTGCATGCGTTCGCGCAAAACAATCATAAAAGGCTTATTCTTGTTGTATAATATTATTTAGGAAAATTCGATGAGTGGAATCAGTAAAGAAAAATCAAATTACCAGTTTATGCTTGGTAATCATGCGATTGCCGAGGGTGCAATAGCTGGTGGTTGTCGATACTTTGCAGGTTACCCTATAACACCTGCAAGTGAAATTGCTGAAAGAATGTCTGAGCGAATGCCTCAAGTTGGGGGAAAATTCATCCAAATGGAGGACGAATTAGGATCCATATACTCAGTTATAGGCGCTTCATTAGCTGGAGTCAAAGCTATGACTGCAACTGCGAGTGCAGGTTTCGATTATATGATGGAGGGCATTGAGTTTGCAATTGCTACTGAGACGCCCCTTGTCATCGTAGATGTAATGAGGCTAAGAGGGGCAGAACAAGCAACCCAAGCGGATATCATGCAGGTCAGGTGGGGGGCAGCGGGAGATCATGAAATGATAGTTCTCGCTCCTTCTTCGATACAAGAACTCTATGATTACACCATTGAGGCCTTCAATCTTGCCGAGACTTACAGGAACCCAGTGATTGTACTATCAGAAATGACATTAAGTTTGATGAGGGAAAGATTGAAGACGAGAGATGCCAACGAAATTAATATAAGAAATAGAAAGCAACCTACAGTATCTCCTGAGGAATTCATTGCTTTCGAAGGAGGAAAAGACGGTGTACCTCCAATGGCTAAATTTGGTGAAGGATACAATGTACTATATACAATAAATCCTCATGATAAACGAGGAATGATCACAGGTGATTTGGATACTTATGATGAACTATATAAACGCATAACTGGAAAAATTAAAAGAGCTGTTGATGATATTGTTAAATTCCAAACGTATTATTTAGATGATGCAGATATAGCTGTAATAGCATATGGTAGCGAATCTAGATCTTCTCTAGAGGCTGTAAGAAAGGCTAGAGCGGAGGGGATGAAGGTAGGGCTACTTAAACTTGTGACTGTATGGCCGTTCCACGATGAGTTGATTAAGAGTGTTGCTGAAAGTGTGAAAAAAATAATAGTACCCGAGATGAACTTGGGAAGATATGTAAATGAAATTGAAAGAGTTAGTGAGTGCATGGCTGAAGTCAAATCACTCCCGCTGAATAAAGGACGAATGCACACTTCTGACGAGATCCTTCATGGAATAAAGGTGTGGTGACATGGCGAAAACAATAACCGAGCATCCAAATAAAAAATATCTAAGAAAAGGGGCCACACCCCACATGTTCTGCCCAGGCTGTGCATGTGGTCAAGTTATGAACGACTTCATTTACGCGATAGATGAGCTAGGGTTAGATCCTAATAGGATTGTGACTATAGGTGGAGTAGGTTGTACCGCTAGAATTCCCGCATATCTTAAAACGGATGCAATCCATGGCATCCACGGAAGAACTCTTGGATTCGCGACAGGCGTAAAACTAGCGAATCCTGAGCTAACAGTTGTAATACTTACCGGTGACGGTGATGCAGCTGCCATTGGTGGTAACCACCTAATACAAGCGGCTCGTAGAAACCTCGATGTAACAATGCTAGTTAATAATAATGGAAGCTACTCGATGACTGGGGGACAGGTCTCCCCCGTCACTCCACTTGGAGCTACTACTACAACCACTACCCAAGGAAACCTTGAGTCTCCATTTGATCTATGCAAGCTTGTGGAAGCTGCTGGAGGGACATATGTCGCTAGGTGGACTACTGCTCACTCCGCCCAGTTGATAAAAGCGATTAAAGAGGGAATACAACATAAGGGGTTTTCCTTCATAGAAGTTGTTGGTCAGTGTCCCACAATTTATGGTCGATATTGCCTCGGTTTACGTGAACCCGTTGATAATCTTAACTGGCTTAAAAAAAATTCAGTTACAAAGGCACAGGCTGAAAAAATGAAAAATGATGAGTATGAGGGTAAAATAGTTGTAGGTAATTTCGTTAAAAAGGATTTACCCACTCTAACTGAAAAATATGAAGCTCTTGAAAGAAAAGTACAAAACAGGTGATGATCTTCAATGTCTAAACGATGGGAAGTTAGATTTGGAGGATTCGGAGGACAAGGTATCGTATTATCTTCCGTAGTCCTAGGGCTTGCTGCTGTTTATGATGATAAATATGCTGTTCAACGGGCTTCATATGGTTCAGAGGCGAGAGGAGGAAAATGTAAATCAGAGGTTATAATATCAGATGAGGAAATCAGTTATCCCCTGATAGACAATCTTACGGCACTAATTATTATGTCCCAGCAGGCATTCGATAGCTACATAAACGAGCTTCAACCTAACGGATTGCTCTTAGTCGATCCCGATATGGTTGATGACCCTGATAGGCGTAAAGATGTTAGTGTGCTTAGGGTTCCTGCAGCTATAACAGCCGATTCAATAGGGAACAGAATTATTGCTAACATGATTATGCTGGGGGCCCTACAAGGAAAAACCGGAATGGTTACAGAAGGTTCACTTAAAAAAAGTATTGAAGAGTCTGTACCAAAAAGATTTGTTGAATTAAATCTCAAAGCTATGAATGAAGGGCGCAAGGTTGTTACAAATAAATAGAAAAAATCAAAATGTGAAATGAGGGATTGTTGTTGAGATTATTTGAGTATCAAGCTAAGAGAATATTTGCAGAGAATGGAATAAAGATACCAAGAGGGGTGGTGGCACATTCTTCCAACGAAGTATTTGAAATGGTAAAAGAGTTAGGTACATCAGTAGTGATAAAATCGCAAGTACTTGTAGGTGGTAGGGGACTTGCTGGGGGGATAAAATCTACCCAAGATAAATATGAGGCTAGAAAAATAGCTGATCAATTAATTAATAGCTCATTGAAAGGAGAAGAAGTCTTTTCAGTGTTAGTAGAGGAAAAAATATCGATTGAAAAAGAATTCTTCGCCGGGGTATTACTTGATTATAATTGTAAGTGTCCAGTCATAATTGCTTCATCGAAGGGTGGAGTTGATATTGAATCAATAGCTATTGAAAATCCTGTAGATATTATCATAGAAAAAATAGATGATAGACTCGGCTTAACTGATTATAGAGCTAGACGCATAGCGAAGGCCGTTGGATTAAAGGGGCGGCTTATGTTCTCCTTTGCTAGTTTACTCCAATCCCTCTTTACAATTCTTAAAAAATATGATGCAACATTAGTTGAAGTTAACCCTCTAGCTCTAATAAATGATGGATCTTTCTTAGCAGTCGACGCCAAGATAACTCTTGATGATAATGCTTCATTCCGACATAGTGAACTTTATAAAAATCTTAAATTGGAGAGACCTGAACCAACTGAAGCATCCAAGCTCAGAAAATTCCTCTCTGAAAATGTTGAGATACCTACCTATATTGAACTCGACGGAAATATTGGCATCATTGCGGATGGTGCAGGTACAGGTATGTTAACTCTTGACTTAACCAAAGATTATGGCGGTAAAATTGAGTCATACTGTGAACTCGGAGGTAGAGCGACGCCAAAATTGATAGAGGAGGCTATGAATATCGTCTTATCCAATCAAGATGTTAAGGTGCTTTTAATCAATTTGATAGGGGGCCTTAATCGAATGGATGAGATGGCTCAAGGCATAGCGTCTTATATAGATAATAAAGGAAAATATGGCAAACTAAAACAGGAAATCATTGTTCGGATGTCTGGAACACTAGAAGAGGAGGGGCGAAATATACTCAAAGCCTCAGGCATATCCTCTTTCGATAACATATATGATGCTATAGAAAAAACAGTAGAATTCTCCAGGAGATGCTAAAATGTGCATTTTAGTTGATAGAGATACTAGAGTAATCATTCAAGGAATTACTGGAACCGTAGGATCATTCCAGACAAAAGTAATGCTCGATTATGGAACCAATATTGTTGCGGGGATCACACCTGGAAAAGGCGGTGAGCGAGTAAACGGTGTACCCGTCTACGACTTTGTGGAAGAAGCAATGAACGAACATAGTGGAGACGTCGTCCTGAGTTTTGTACCCGGACCATTCTCAGCCGATGCCGCTATAGAATCGATACAGGCTGGCATAAAACTAGTGATCATGACCGCTGAAGGAGTGCCTCTCCACGACGTTATGCGCGTTATGAACCTGGCAAAAGAAAAGAAAGTCATGGTAATTGGCCCTGATACAGCAGGTATCATATCTCCTGGAAGAGGGAAGGCTGGTGTTCATCCAAATAAACTGTTCAAGGAGGGGAGAATAGGTGTTGTTTCAAAAAGTGGGGCCTTATCCTATGAGGTTTCCAAAACCCTAACGGATGCTGGGATGGGTCAATCAACTGTTGTGGGAATCGGTGGAGGCCCCATGTGGGGATTCACCCAAGTTGACGCTCTTAAACTATTCCAAGAGGATGAACAAACGAGGGGAATAGTCTTACTTGGAGAGATTGGCGGTTCTATGGAAGAGGATTCAGCGGCATATATTAAGAAAAGTGTAACCAAACCGGTGGTCTCTCTTATTGTAGGTAGGCATGCGCCAATAGGGGAACGAATGGGTCATGCGGGTGCGATCGTCCAACATGGAAAGGGTTTAGCCACTGACAAGTTGAATGCCTTAAATGCCGTAGGAGTTCAGGTCGTGATGGGTCCACGGGATATCCCTTTGGCGTTAAATAAACTATTGAGTTGAGAAGATGTCAGAAAAAGAATGTAAAATTTGCATCGATGAGAAACTCTGTAAAGGCTGCTACTTTTGTCTAGAGGCTTGCCCTAAAAAGGTACTCGTAAAATCAAAAATGCTGGGTCCAAAAGGGTATATTATTGCTGAGGCAATAAACACCGAGGACTGTATCGAGTGTGGGGCATGTGAGAGGATATGCCCAGACTTTGCTATAAGTGTCCGTAAAAAATCGAAATAGATCTAAATATTATGTTTTTAGATTTCGCGTATACGATAAACAATAAGAAAATGTAAAATGTTTCAGTTTACTCAAATTTGGGTTTCCATTCACCCGGTTTAGCTGGTGTTATCGTTCCTTTAGCTCTATTCTTGGATTGTTTTGCTTCAGGGTAATATCTCCCAATTGTTTCAACAACTCTCATAGCTTGGTAGAATTTATCATCCTGAGTTATCCCTGGGCCAAAAAGTGAGACTTTAAAGTAAACAGGTGCCGCCACTCTAACCATCTCAGGTGTATCAAGCGTCCGAGCAAGGTTTGTCCCCCAGTAAGCATGTAAGTCTAATGGCTGGTTAGTAACGGCACGTAATGCAGCAAGCATAGGTAATGTCATATCTCTAATAGGGTTTAAACTGTCATTGTGCTCAAGATCAGCTTTTTGGATCCAGAACCTTAAAGCTAATGGATTTGATACAGAGATGCAAGCCGATACTTTGAAAGTTGTTTCTAGCGGTAAAATTTTATCTTTTCTAAGTTGAGCTATAATTGTCATCATGCCTTCATCATAAACTAGGAATCCCCTGCATCCTAGTTCTATACATCTCATCATATCTGCTACGTTTCTAACAAGCATATCCATGCCTCTAGATTTTCCCTCTACGAGAGCTTTAACCGCCATTTGGTGGCTTATATCAACTTGATGTTCTCCTGATCCTGGTGACATGACTAATTCGGCGCCTCTATCCCTACAAAGTTCTACTTTTTTGATTATTTCTTCGTCAGTGTCATACATCGCTCCACGAGTATCAGTTATTTTATTTCCTTCAAAGCTATATTTATCACAGAGTTCGAAAACCCGTTCATATTCTTTGACTGTCGTAGGGAGTAATTCGGTTCTATAATGTGCACCATCGGGGAATCTTACCTTTGAGGTTGGTATACTATACAGATCTCGACCTGGTGCATCGAGTTTTTTTTCAATATAATCACTAATTTCTTTTAGAGACATTTTCAACCAAATTTACTTAAGTTAAGAACCTTTAAGTATTTGCTTCAGAAGCGCCTTCGCAGCTCATTTTATAAGTTGGTTTTTGATGCAAGGTTTTAATGTAGTATAATAATGCCAGTAAACTTAGAGCCGTAGTGGAATAGAAGTTGTAGATGGGTCCGGAACTATTCCACAGATATGCACCGATTATGGGTGATGTAGATCCAAATACTCCGCCATACCCAGATATTGCGGCGAAACTCCCATACAAAATACCTCTCTCTTCCCGAGGGGTAATTTCGACTAGTAGAGATTCTCTACTCATCTGTGTAAACGTGCTTCCCACTGTGTTGAGGGTGTTGATAGATAACACCTGAAGGAAAAAATGAGAATTAAAAAACAGAACCGGATATAAGGATTGGATTAGTATTCCTGCGAGATAACCTCTTAGATTTCCTATCCGATCAACAAAGCTTCCAATAGGTATCCTGAAGATCATATTAGCGAAACTTGAGAAGGAACTAATTAGTCCCCATTCTGTTTTACTTAATCCTATTATTTCAACTGCGTAGATGATTGTAAATTGACTTATAAAACCATTTCCAAAGGATAATATTCCTTGTCCAATGAGTACGGTTTGAAATTTCTTATTATGTTTTAGAGGCTCCAACAATTCTTTTATGAAAAGCCTTAACTCAGCTAGTTGAAGTTTCGGCTGAGTTCTTTTTTCTATTATGATGGGTTCATGGAGATATTTAGCATTCACAAACGATTGTATGATTAGTGCTATGAAAGATAGAAACAAGCCAATTCGAAACCCCTGAAGTACCCCCATTCTATCCAGTAAAACACCGCCTATGGCCGGCAAGAAGGATGAAGTGAAACTCATAATCGTATAAAAAATTGCGAGTGATCGTCCTTTCTTGCTAGTCTCAATATTGTCGGTGAAGAGTGCCTGGCGTGTTGTCCATAAACCATTATCCATGGCCCGAAGTAAAACCCCGGGGATGAGCCAGACCCAGCTATCAGCGAAAGCTAAAATGAGTGGGAAAAATGATACAATGAAACCTCCGAACACAACAGGCTTCTTTCTCCCAATTCTATCGGAGATGAAGCCTAGAATTGGGTGGAGAATTATGCTGCTTATGCCTGTTAGAAGTGTTAATAAGCCTAGAACCTCAACGCTTCCACCTAGATTTAAAACATATAGAGACCAGAAAGACCAGATTAAGTGACTTCCAGAATCATGAATCAATTCGGTTATTGAAATAACTAAAGCATTATGATTCAGACCGAATAAATGTGAGAGCCTTTTTTCCAAAACGTATCAGCCAGTAAATGTTATCTAATCTATTTGTTAATTATTGAAATTTATCTTTTCAATTACTCGAGGACTATCTCGTTTAATAAAAACGATAATCTTTTACCTGTTATTATAACACTAATAAGCATGTCAAAAGATAATTTTGATCCACTCAGCGTCAAACCAGGCGAAAAAAAGTTTGGTTACGTTAAAATCGTTGATAACTTGGCAATCAGTTTCGATATGCCCGTAGGAGTCGTTTATGGTAAGAAAGAGGGGTCAACTCTTGCAGTTACGGGAGGACTATATCCCACCGAATACTGTGGAGTTGAAGCTGCCTCTAGACTCTATAACGAGATCGAGCCAAAAGATCTTGTGGGGAGATTCATCAGCATACCGGTCGTTAATATGCCGGTGTTCCAGTTCAGAACCCCTTGGTTGAATCTCAGGTCATCAATCACCCCATTCGATGGCGGAAACATCAACGCAGCATTCCCAGGCAATCCTAATGGTCGGCCAACCGAAATATTAGCATACAAACTATTCGAGATATTATCGAAAGCAAACTATCATGTTGACTTCCGTGGTGGAGACCTACCAGAATCCCACTTAGTCCATACAATATATCCTCGAATAGGTCAAAAGATTGATGAGACCGCAGAAGTAATGGCCAAAGCTTTCGGGTTAGATTATGTCTTACCCGGAACACCGGATATTGGACACACGGGTAAAGGAACCCTAGTCTACGAGCTTGCAACAAAGGGAGTTGCAACAATAATTAGCGAAAGCGGTTTAGGATTTAATACACAACCATCCGAAGAAGAAATTTTGCCTCACGTCGAGGGTACAAAGAATCTATTAAAACACTTTAAAATGATGAAAGGTAAAATATCAAAACCTAAGAAGCAGAATTTCCTCGACATGGCGTGGCAGAGAGCAGCGCCAACAAAAGCAGGTGTGTTTATGGCGCTCGTTGACCAGGGTGCGATACTCAAAAAAGAGCAAATCATCGGCCAAATAAAAGACCTCGACGGCTCAGTAATAGAGGAAATCAAATCACCGGTTGATGGTATAGTGCATACAATGTATCCAAGACGAGTTGTCTACCCTGGAGATGGCCTTTTCACAATACTAAAAATTGACAAGACCACAGGATGGGTCTAAACTGCGGATACTTGTAATAAACCCCAACACAAATCCCAAAAATACTAAAGTGATCGCAGACGCTATCACTCCCTACACCTCCGAGGCACTACAAGTGGATGTTGTAAGCCCTGAAAAGGGTCCAGTTGGTCTAGAGTCCTATTACCACAACTATCTTGCATCCGTACAGGTTCACAAACGAATAGTGGAAGCTGAGAAAGAGGGTTACAATGGAGTAGTGATAGCCTGCTATGGAGACCCAGGCATCGAAGCCGCAAAAGAACTCGTAAACATCCCCGTCGTAGGAATAACCGAGGCTTCCTATGCATTAGCGCTCATTCTATCCACCAAGTTCCTTGTAGTAGTAAGCGCCGAAACAGCTGTACCGCGGCAAATCCGATACATCAAGGCTCTTGGCATCCCCGATTTCCAATATGCGGTAAGACCAATCGGTTTGACTGTTCTCGGTGTAATGTCGGACAGGATGAGTGCGAAAGAACTCATAGCTAAGAACTGCGAAGTCGCGTTGAAAGAGACCGGCGCTGAGTTGATTGTGATGGGTTGCTCTGGATTTTCAGGTCTGCGAGCAGATTTAGAAAAAGAACTCAAAGTACCCATAATCGACCCAGTTGTCGCCGGTGTACACATTTGCGAAACGCTGATTCAGATGAAGCTGTCACAGAGTAAAGTGAGCACCTATAAAACACCGCCCATTTTCCAGATAAAAGAGTGACCCGAGCATGACATTGGTTAAAATGATCGATGCTAGAGGACTTTTCTGTCCTGGCCCATTACAGGTACTTAAAGGCGTAATAAAGCAGCTTGAGCCCGGTTCAATACTCGAACTCATAGCAGACGATCCTGATTCTCAAGATCAAATTAGAGAATGGTGTGAAGAAACCGGGAACTCATTGAGTTCGGTCGAAGAGAAAAACGGAGAAATAACCTTCACTATAAAAGTCAAGTCATGAGTGGTTTTTTTGGGAAAAATCCTGCTGATTCTAGGCGATACACCCTTTCAATCCGAACGAGTGAACCATTCAATAAACCTAGCTAAGGCTTCCTTAAAACAAGGCCACAAGGTATCTATTTTCCTGTTCATTGATGGAGTATATAACATGTTAAACACCCAGAGAGGAGACTTGTTCAAAGTAACCTCAATAAACAATGAACTCGGCACCCTTTCTCAGATGGGTGCACGAATAATGTGTTGCAAGCTCTGTACAGAGATTAGGGGTGTGGGGGGAGCATTGAAACCCGAGTTCGTCGAAGAGACCGGTGTAGGGGAACTGAATGAAGAGTTGGAGGATGCAGACGCTGTAGTCAGCTTCATCGGAGGGTCTTAAATCGGTAAAAAAATCGTTTTCATTGTAAGCCAAACCCCATTCAGAACTCTCAACAACTATGAAGCATTAAGAACGTCGATGGCTCTCTACGACAATGAAGTAATGATCGTATGGATGGGGGATGGAGTCTTCTTCCCCTTAAAAACATCCGACAAAACCACGACTCAGCCCTTTCTTAGACTTATGAAGGATCTCAACATAACGCTCATTGTAGATTTTGACGAGTTACATTTAAGAGGATTCTCAAGGCAAGATATAATGCCCGAAGCGGAAACAAAGCCACATGACGAGATAATCGAGTTGCTGGCAACAGCTGATACGGTAATTAGCTTCTGAGGTGAATACATGGTTCTATGTATTTTATCGGGATATAATCCCTCCAAATTTGAGATTGCTTCCCAAATCGCTGAAAAATCTCAGAAACAGAAAGTTGTGCTATTATCTGATGCGCTTTACCTAGTTTCAGATAACAAAAACCATGAGACAATTAATAAGATGCTTAGACTTGGGGTTTCATTCTATGCACTTGAATCAGACATGGCTAAGAGGGGTTTGAGCATAGCTTCGAAAAAGGTGATGCCCGTTACTTATGATCAACTGGTTGAATTATTATTGGGTAATGAGGGTGGTATAGTTAATCTCTGATCCCTGAGCATTAAAAATGCTCGCGCAATAGGATCAATTTATCCCTCGTTGGATGCATATGAATTTGGCGACAACATGTCAATAAAAATCAGGGATAAAATCATTCAGAAGGGTGAGAAAGTCAAGGGATACGTCAAGGTAGCTGAAGCATCAACCCATGACGTGAACATGCCTTACATCGTTGTGAATGGCGCACTTGAGGGGCCTAAGTTATGTGTGCTCGGGGAGTGGGTCCATCCACTTGAATATGCTGGAATTGAGGGCATACTTAAATAAGGTAATGAGATCGATGCGCGCGCATAAGGAAAGAGGAGATCAACTGGCACTTCGAAGGAATAATTAATGTGATGAAGCTTCTCGGAATGATCGAAGGAAAACCTAAACTAAAGAAACAGTTGGCGGATCCCAAGATAGAAAAAGTAGTATCAGAACACGGTGGCCTCTGGATTCAGAAAGTCGAAGCG
>CAZIAF010000052.1:3686-11884 GCA_964537625.1 uncultured Candidatus Bathyarchaeia archaeon | reverse complement strand
TTTCTTCTCATCCTCATAATACCTCGGCCACTCTGGGTCGTAGGGTACGACGACTATTTGTCCCCGCAACTAGGTCTTGTTCCGTTATACTCAGGCTCCCTTTTATAATTGGTTGTGGAAGTTATTGGAGATCGAGTTGGGTGAGAAGCCCCACTTCCCTCCGAATCTTGTGCTTCTTGTAAGTATCATCGCTGTCTCCACAGCCTCAATACTGATCAGGCTCACGGACGCGCCACCAATGGCGATCGCGGCTTGGAGACTCGCCCTCTCAACTTTAATATTACTGCCATTTTTTCTCAGAAATGATGGGATCGCGAAGCTTAGGGTAATGAGATGGGGTGAGTTGTTCACTCTGGTTGGGGTCGGCGTCGTTCTTGCGGTTCATTTCGCCACCTGGATTACTAGCCTCAGCTACACCTCGGTGGCGAGTTCGGTGATCTTCGTTCACGTCGATCCGATTTTCGTGGCGCTAGTCAGCCACTTCATCCTCAGGGAAAGAGTGAGCAGGAAGGTTGTCTTGGGGATGGCTATCGCTTTCGTTGGAGCTTCAGTGATTGCCTTCGGGGATCTCGGTGTCGGAGAGGCTAATCTGATTGGGGACGCATTGTCTCTCATCGGGGCCATAGCCTTGGGTGCCTACATTTTGGCGGGGAGACGGCTCAGACAGAGCCTTGACTTAACTACCTATGTAACCCCAGTCTATGCAGTATCAGCGCTCGTCCTCGCAGTCGGGAGCATAGCGATGGGTGTACGACTCCTCGACTACAGCTCTGACGTGATGCTTCTTTTCATCGCAATTGCATTAATACCGATGATCTTCGGCCACACTCTGTATAACTGGGTTTTAAAATGGATCTCGGCGCCGGTTGTCAGCATTAGCCTACTCGGGGAGCCGATAGGTGCATCTATCCTGGCCTTCTTAGTGCTGAGAGAGACGCCTAGTGCTCTAACACTTGTCGGAGGGGTCATAACCTTAGTTGGGATACTCTTCTGCGCCTACACTCCCGCCGCAGAATAGGTTTTATCGATTCAACCTCCGTATTCGGAGGGAAGGAAGATAAGGCGAAAGATGTTATTATTATCGATCAAATTTGACATTCAAGGGCAAATTCAAGGGTATTCTCTGCCTGCCTGTCACTCCCTTTATCTCTGGGGGGGAGGCAATCGATGAAGAGGCACTCCGCCGGATTACCGATATCATAATTGAGGATGGTGCCGATGCCATCGTCCCGGTGGGGGCTACTGGGGAGTTCCCGTACCTCCTCCACGAAGAGAGGAAGAAGGTCATCGACGTCGTCCTCGACCAGGCGAACAGTCATATCCCAGTAATCGCCGGAACCGGTGCGGTCTCCACTAAGGAGGCCCGGATGTTCACCCAGTACGCGAAAGACATCGGTTGCGATGGCGTCATGCTCAGCCACCCTATCCTCGTCAAAGCGAATGACCATGAGACTTACCACCACTTTGAAGAGATTGCCACTAAGGTCGATATCCCTATAATCCTCTACAACAACCCCGGCTTCGGCGCCTCCATAAGTCCCAGCGTTGTCGCCCGTCTATCTGAAAACTTCGACAACGTCGTCGGCTATAAGGAGGACGACTTCTTCAGCCTCCGGTATAGCGACATCATCTGGAGAGTCCGTGAGAAGATCGCCGTTTATACCGGAAGCCCATCCGCTTACCTCACATTTCTCACCCAAGGCGCTCACGGTGCACTAATCGCTGAATTCCAAGCTTTCCCACACATCATGCTTGGGCTGAAGAACTCCTTTGCCAATGGCGATCAGAAGAAAGCTCTTCATTATCACGAGAAGATAATTCATATGTTCAACATAATCGATACATACTTCGGCAATGCCAGCTTCTGGGGTCGCTACAAGGCAATTTGGAGGTTGAGAGGCGTCGATATGGAGCTTGATGTTAGGGCTCCCTGCACGCCAGTTACCCCTGAACAGTTGGAGAAGGCCGCCCCAGAGTTTATGAAGCTCGATATCGAAAAGACTTGGTTTCGCGGATAAACCAAGGTTCACTTTTTACTTATCTACTCGAGTAGCATCTTACTTTTAGTGTCGAATCGGTAGCTAATAGAAAATATGAATACTTGGAATCACGCTTAAGCATGGTGTCGGAGGAATTCTCAATTGTTTTCTTCATGGCTTCGTATCTGGCTTCTGACTGTCTCTGGTTTGATCGCGTTGGGGGGCCTAGGCTTCGTTATGCTTGACCCATACCTCTATCCAGTTGATCCTGTAGTGGTCCCACGGCTGGTTCAGGGTGTACTTGGGGCGACTATGGTTGGATGGGGGGTGACGTTGTTTCTTATCGCACGATATGCCTTCAAGGAGCGGAGACCGGAGCTTTTAAGGATCCTCCTCTACGGACTACTGGTGTGGGCTCCGATCGACATAGCCGTTTCCATCTTCTACGAGGCATGGTTTAATGTAGCTTTGAACCTTGTCATCATAAGCGCAGCTGGGATACCCCTTATACTAACCGAACGTAGGCTTAGGCAGAAACCCAATATTTCTTAACCCTAGAATGTTGATGATACTTAGATCCTAATGGTAGACGTCGAAGTTCTAAAGAGTAAGATAATGTCTGAGGTCGACAGCATTCTTCCCCGGCTCATCGAAATCAGCGATTGGATGTATAAGCACCCAGAGTTGGGGAGCGAGGAAGTCGAGACCTCGAAGCTTCTAGCTAAAGAGTTGGAGAGTCACGGCTTCAAGGTCGAGATGGGCGTCGTTGGAATGCCAACAGCTTTTAAAGCCGTTTATAAGGGCAAAAAAAAGGGTCCTGTAATCGCGTTCCTAAGCGAGTACGACGCCCTTCCTGGTGTGGGGCACGGTTGTGGTCATAATATCATAGGAACCTCAGGGATAGGAGCTGGAATAGCAGTCAGTAAGTTGATGAAGGATTTACCGGGGGAGGTCTGGGTGGTTGGTACCCCTGCGGAGGAGGGGAATGGTCCAAGTGGTAGCGCCAAGAAAAAGATGGCTGAGGCAGGTTTCTTTAATGGTGTTGACGCATCGATGATGGTTCACCCAATGGGTGGGCCTGTCTCTACCGTCGCCAGTAGCTTCCTCGCCATAACAGGCATCCTCATAGAATTCAAGGGGAGAACAGCCCACGCTGCAGCCGACCCCCAAGATGGTGTCAACGCATTGAATGCGGCAGTCCTTTGCTTCATAGCGATCCACGCCAATAGACAACAACTTCGCAGGGACGCCAACCCCGTCGTCCACGGAATCATCACAGAAGGCGGTCTCGCTAACAACATCATCCCTGACCGCGCTGTCCTTCGTTTTGGTATCCGCAGCAGCGTTGATTCCTATATCAGTACCCTTGCAGAGATGGTGATCAACTCAGCAAAAGGCGCCGCTATTGCCACCGGTTGCGAGGTAACAACAACTGTCTACCCTGGATTAAAATCGAACCTCAGGAACATGCCACTCGAGAAGCTTTTCATCAAGAAGCTCAGCGAACTAGGCCTCCCAGTAGAGGACCCGACAGCGACGGTTAGTCACGTGCCCGGTGGAAGCACTGATTTCACTGACCTCAGCCACGCCCTTCCCGGGATGCATGTTATGCTTGGAATAAGCGATGACATCATGACAATGCACAGCAGAGAGTTCGCTTCCCACACCTTGACTGAGAAGGGCCACAAAGGGATTGCCGACGGTGCCAAGGTCCTTTCTTTGGCGGGGGTTGAGATACTAACCGACCCGAAACTCCGTGCCGAGATCAAAAAAGCCTTCGACGAGGCAAAGAAGTAGCCTCCCTCGTATTCACATTCTTTTTACATGCAGCACCGAATCTCCTAGTCGTGGAGGCGAAAACTCCATACGCGCGTTTACTGGTCTCCTAACCTCTTCTCCATAATCTTGGAGACTCTAGATCCTAGATACCCGGCTACAGTTGCTCCAGACGCGAAGGATAAAACCCACATGAAGACAATCACCTCCCACGGCAAATTGGGGAAAACTAGGATCCACAGTAAGATGACATTGCTTGAAGCGGATAGACCACCTGCGAGGAAGGATCGTGCTCCAGCGCCTCGGCCGAGAACCAGAAAAACGGTCTCTGCTATCAAACCCTCGAAAATAGCGATCGGCAGTATCGTGACACCGTGGAAGCTGAAGAGACTAAGTTCGACCAGTCCTTTTAAGGCACCAGTTGTGATCGCTGCGCCTCTATGCTTCACTAAGAGCCCAGCTAGGATGATCCAGAGGACGTGAGCACCTGACAGAATCTGGCCGGTCCCGAAGGGGATTGCCGGAACCGCTCGGAGGAGGTTCCCCGCCCACCCTATAGGAACACTCACAACCCCACCCAAAGCGCTCATTATGGCAATTAATGCAAGATCCCTAGTGGAGAACACTCATATACCTCCGAATATGAAACCCAACTCACTACTCCCTAAAGATAAACTCCGCTGTTAATGAGCTTGATAAAAGTGAATCTAATTTATTAAAGAGTTTTTTAGTTGATTGCTTCTAATTGATGATTGGCATATTTTTATTATAGATGCAGTTATAACTTTATACCTCCATATACGCCAAATCCTAAAATACGCTCAAAGCCTCCCTTAGTTGAACAGGTGAGTATCATGAGAAACGAGTTCAAGCGCATGATGAAGGCCGGTAAGCAGGGTTTCGGCTCCTGGATCACTGTGGAGAGTCCAATGGCCGCTGAGATGATGAGCAGTATGGGGTTCGACTACTTCGTTCTCGACAACGAGCATAGTCCTCTCGACATGCTGCATATTCAAACCCTGATGCAAGCCTTCCGTCCTGACTCCAAAACATGTCCCATTGTCCGCCCCTGGTGGAACGATATGGTTGCCATCAAACGAGCGCTTGACATAGGCGCCCAAGGCGTGCTGATCCCATGGATCAACACACCTGATCAGGCGAAAGCCGCTGTAAGCTACACACGCTACGCTCCTAAAGGACTCCGCGGCTGTGGTCCACGCAGAGCAGCCATGTTCGACCCCGATTACTTCAAGACAGCCAACGATGAGATCTACGTTGCCGTCCAGATAGAGACTGCTGAGGCTGTGAAAAACATCGACGCCATATGTAGCGTGGAGGGAGTTGACTGTGCTTACATTGGCCCGGCGGACCTCTCGGCAAGCCTCGGTCATATCGGTGACTTTACTCCAAAAGATGAGCAGGATTCAATCGATAAGGTGTTCGATGCTTGCAGAGCCCATGGCATCGCTGCAGGAATACACGAGGGCTGCGGTAAGCCACTTAAAGAGCGTATTCAGAAGGGTTATAATATGGTGACTCTTGGAAACGACCTCATCTATATGAGACTGGGCGTACAAGGACAGTTCAAAGAATTAGGCATAAAAAGGTAGGTTAACCCTTATTTTTTTACTCGAACTCTATCGTCGCCGGGGGCTTCGGCGTGATGTCGTAATAGACGCTAGAGACCTTTGGGCAATTCCCCAAGATCTCCGTTGCAGTTTTTTTCAGTGTCTCCCAAGGGACCTCAGCGACCTCTGCGGTGAGGTAGTCCTTGGTTTTTACCGCTCTGATAGTCAGCTTGTACCCTTCGCCTTTATTGCCACCGACCTTGATGAGGACTCTGGTTACTTCTGGAAAGGTCATCTGGAGCTTCTCCCTGGCTTTAGCGAGGTTCTTATGATTAAGCTCGGAGTCCCCTAGGCTGATTACGAGGACGGATCCGTAGATACGCTTGCCGGCGATGACGCCGGTCGCCTTCTCAATGAGGACCGAGGTTTCTACTGTGGAGACATCGAGTTTTAGGTGTTTAGCAACCTCGGTTGCTATTACGGCATGCCTCTTCGGTGTAGTCTGGTCGAAGATGGCTGCGAAGTACTGGCTCGGCGCATGGGGCGCTAAAAGCTCCTCTACTGTCTTAGTAGCCTTCTTCTCTATCTCTAGCTTTTCGATTGTGATCTCTCCGACGACTCGGACACTTAGGCCAGGACCCGGGAAAGGCTGCCGCTCTGAGAGCTCATCTGGCATAGCAAGATAGTGAGCGATCTCTCTGACTTGCCACTTGTACAGCGCGACGAGAGGCTCCACAACCTTGTAACCGTATTTCTCGACAGGGTTAATGCCTATTTGCTCTAAGATATTATGTTGGGACTTAATACCCGCAGTGGTCTCCTCGATATCAGCCTTTATTGTGCCTTGGACGAGATATCGACACTTCTCCTCCTTCGCCGCGTCGCTCAATGCACTATAGAATGTATCTCTGAACTTTTTGCGTTTGTCCTCGGCGTCTTTCAACCCATTTAGTGCCTTCATGAAGCGATCCTGCTCGTTCAGTATCTTCACCGGAAGGTTAAGGGGTGGCGAGCTGAGTAGCTGCTTGACCCTCTCCGGTTCGCCGAGACGCATGAAGTTGTCGTCGATGAAGACACAGGCGAGATTGTCGCCTATGGCGTTGTGTGTTATTGCTGCTGAGACAGTACTATCGACTCCACCAGAGACGGCGATTAGAGCTTTCTCCTTTCCAAGGGTTTTTTTGACGGCTTCTATTTGCTTATCCACGAATAATCTTGCGTTGAAGCTGGACATACAGACAAATCAGTTGTGAAAGCATAAAAAACTTCCAAGCTATAATTATGACACGGATTAGAGGAGCTTGGCGGTTTCTGTGACTTGTTTAATAGGGGTTATTTTTCTGATGAGAGCCAATTCTTAATAACGACTTCTGTTTACGATTCTTGGGCATCTCAAAGATGTTAGGCACAGTCACTGTCATAGGTGCAGGCGTCATCGGTGGAGCTGTAGTCAAATGCCTCAAGAATTATGAGGAGGTTGGAAAAGTCATTGCTACTCGCCGGACCCTGGAGAGCTTGAAGGGGCTCAAAGAAATTGGCGCCGAGGTTACCATAGACAATAAGGCTGCTGCGAAGAAGGCGGAAGTCATTTTCCTCTGCGTTAAACCCGGAGACGTTGGCACTGTTCTCAAAGATATTGCTGCCCATGTCAAAGGGAAGCTCGTAATTAGCACAGCTGCTATCGTTCCTCTCAGCTTCTATAGGGGGTGTGCCCCGGGTGCGAGGTTCGTTCGTAGTATGCCAAACATTGCGGCGCTCGTTGGGGAGAGCTTCACCGCTTTTGCATGCGACTCTTCTGTCACGGCGGAGGATAAGGAGCTCGTTAAGGATCTGCTCAATTCGATGGGAACTTGTAGGGAGGTGGAAGAGAAGTATATGGACGCCGTTACCGGCTTAAGTGGAAGCGGTCCCGCCTTCGTCGCAATAGTCATCGACGCACTCATGTTCGCGGGATTAAAAGTCGGGTTACCCAGAGACCTAGCCCTTTACAGCTCAGCCCAGTCGGTGCTGGGAACAGCTAGGATGGTCCTGGATATGGATATGAAACCCCATGATATTGAGGAGATGGTCACAACACCCGGTGGAACCACCATCGAAGGCATCTACGAAATAGAGGACGGCAAGCTCCGAACAGCTCTCATGAATGCTGTGGAAGCTGCCACAAAGAAATGCGAGAGCCTCAGTTACAAGTGGGAGAACGGGAACTAAGGAAGCTGTTAAATCCCTTTTCACCCATTCTTCTCCGACAGTGGAACTTTTGTTGTACGATCTTCTAATCAAGAACGGGAAGGTAATCGACGGCGCGGGTAACCCCTGGTATTGGGGAGACGTCGCCGTCTCAGGGGATCGGATTGCTGCAATAGGCAAGCTATCCGACGCAAAGACTGATAGAGTGATAGACGCCAAGGGACTAGTAGTTACTCCGGGCTTCATCGACGCCCACAGCCACAGTGACTTCAACACTCTTGTCTACCGAGAAATGGAGAGCACGATTATGCAGGGGATCACAACCGTCGTCGCTGGTCAATGCGGCTCCACATCGGCTCCTATCGACCCTGCGCTCCGCAGTATTATCGAGAAACAAGCGAATGCCCAGCTTCCCCCCGGTGTTACAATCAAGATCACTTGGACCACCTTCGATGAGTACCTCCGAGAGGAAGAGAAGGCTGGATTAGGTGCCAATGTCGCCCATATGGTCGGTCATGGCGCCATCCGGGAGGCTGGCATGGGACTCGACGCACGTGCCCCAACGGCAAAGGAGCTTAGGAGAATGCGGGAACTTACCGTAGAGGCTATGGAGGCAGGTGCATTCGGCGTCAGCAGCGGTCTCATCTACCCCCCAGGCATCTTCGCCAAAACTCGGGAAATCATAGAA
>CAZIAF010000052.1:0-3586 GCA_964537625.1 uncultured Candidatus Bathyarchaeia archaeon | reverse complement strand
AGCCTCGTAACACTTCTTCCTCCTTGGGCTCACGATGGTGGCATAGAAAAACTTCTCGAACGCCTCGCTGATCCCAAGCAGCGCGAGAAGATGAGAACGGATATCAAGAACGGTCTTCCCGGTTGGGAGAACTTCGCTGGCGAACTAGGATGGGAGAACGTAATGGTTTCAAGCATAAAATCCGACAACAACAGGCGCTACGAGGGCAAGACGATGGACGTTATCACTAAGGAGATGAAGGAGATGAATGTTTTCGACGCCCTCTGGAAATTAATCCTCGAAGAGGAGGGAACCCCCGGCATGATAATTTTTAGCATGGATGAGGGAGATATAAAACGAATTATGGCGAGCCCTTACCAGATGGTGGGCACAGACGCAAGTAGCGTCTGCACAGTTGGCCCATTCAGCCGAGGTAAGCCTCACCCCCGCCACTTCGGTACTTATCCTCGGATCTTAGGTAAATACGTCCGAGAGGAGGGAGTAATCCGACTCGAAGAGGCCATAAGGAAAATGACGAGCTTCCCCGCTCAGCGCTTTGGTATCCTCGATCGTGGTCTCCTCCGCCCCGGTATGCGCGCCGACATAACCATCATCGACCCCAATACCATAATTGACACAGCCACCTTTGAGGATCCCCACAAGTACCCTATCGGAATCCCATTCGTTGTTGTTAATGGCACGGTCACCGCAGATGATGGTAAATATATGAAGGTATTAGCCGGTAGAACCCTGAGGAAGAAATAGTCCCTCAATACTTTTGTCTTCGATTAACCCATCTTCCCACCTAAAAGCACCTAATTCCCCTGGGTTCTGAGTCTTTCAAACCGTTTGCTTTCTCAGACCCTTAAAATAAGATTAAAGATTCAGTAAAAATGGTGGTTACTTGATGTATTTCCTCATATTTGAGTTATCATATGATGCATTGCGTTCAGTATAGCTTACATATAGTAAAGTTTATATTACATAATGTATAGTATACTTTACGTGATGATGTATGGAGCTTGAAACGTACAAGCGAGTGAGATCCGCGATAACAGCCTTGATCGGTGTAGTCATCGCATACGCAGTCCTGCAGAATAGCATTTTCATCGCAGTCGCTGGTTTTACCATAGGTATGGTCGCTCTGCTAATTTCGAGGAGTAGTGTAGCTGAAGTGACACACGACGAGCGAACGGCACAGATTCAGAATAGAGCTGCATCAGTTACGATCGCGATCACAACGGTTGGGCTAGCTGTGGTGGGACTCTCTATGGTTTTACTGGGAAGGCAGGGTATTGGTGACTTTGAGGAGACTGGATATGTTCTAGCAATACTAGCCAACATTGAATTGGGTTTGAACGCCTTGCTAAGATACTATTATGCTGGGCGGTTAGGGGGCTAACTGCTTTAGAGAATAAGCTTAGGGTTTATAGGGCGATAAGGGACATCACGCAGGAAGACCTCTCGCGCAAGCTGGGGGTCACCCGGCAGACGATTCATGCGATTGAAAATGATAAATATGATCCCTCGCTTGCGCTCGCTTTCAAGCTAGCACGTTTCTTCGAGACGAAAATCGAGGAGATCTTCCTCTATAAAGAAGAATCCCAATAAGTGAATCAGACGCGTGCGTTTAGACAGTGACGCTATTATAAAGAATGAGCCAAATTTTTTTAACAAAAATCATGGGCCCATTCAAGTTTATCTTATATACTTCCTCATGTGCTTCGGCGTCGCATGGGGTACCGGTAGATCAATCATTGTTTTGAAGCCGGGCTCAGCATTGATCACAAGCGGGATCATGTTAGCTGTAATTGCGATGGTAGCATAGTCGCCGTGGGTGCATGGGCTGATCTTCTGGTTTATCGGTGGCACACCTTTGATCGTCACAGAGTCGAACTCCTCTGGCGCACCGATGTAGGCCTTGAAGTCCATTGTTATAAGCTTCTTTCCACCTACGATGCCGTAGGCGTATTGCACCGAACCTGCATTGGCTCCCTTTGGCACCTTGATTGCCTCACTAGCAACATCCTTCTTCAACACCACAGGCTGCGGTTTTTCGACCTCGATTCTGTCGAGCTCCCAGCCTAGGGCGTCTGCGATCATCTGAATACTCTGCTCCAACCCGACGTGGCCAGTGATCTCATGCTTTTCGATCTTCCCCTTGAACTCTTCGACCGTGAGCCCCGCTCCTATTTTAGTTTGGAATGGGATGCGCCGTGTCGCCGCGTCCATCTGCCGGGCGATATAAATTTCATCTACTTTCTGGCAGACTGCTGTTAAGAATGTTGGTAATGTATCCATTATGAAACCGGGGTTAACGCCGGTACCTAGAATCGTCGCTTTTCCCTTCTTCGCGACCCTATCCAGTTTCTCAGCATACTTCTTTCCCTCCGGGGTTGCATATGGGTAGCTTAGCTCTTCGCACGTCGAGACTATGTTTACGCCGAGCTTTAGTATCCCCTCGAACTGGTCGTATGTCTGTTTAAGGTAACTCATTGTGGTGTGAGCGACGATGTCCGGCTCTGTAGCCTTAAGGACGGCGTCAACATCGCTGTTGATCTTTACTCCGAGTTTTTTTCTTCCCAATACTTCGCCGAGGTCCTTACCGACGATTTTGGGGTTAATATCGATGGCTCCTACGATCTCAACGCCCTCCTTCTCGAGGAGATGCATCGCTAGTTTCTGACCGATTACGCCTATTCCGTAAGAGACGACTTTGATGTTCTCCAAAGTGTATCAGGTTAGAAGGATTAGCTCCCCGTTATAGCCCTTACTGGTAATGTTTCTATGCCTCTTTTTATATTATATGATGTGGAGGTTGTTTGGTTTCACTTTTAAATTCAGGGTTAGGGAAAGTAGAACTAAGATGCACGTGCGCCGGCGTTAATAACCTAATAGAGCAACCGTGCTGTGAACTTGATTGGTTGACTCTATAATTACATCAGTCGAAGTTAAAGCGATTATTTGGATTTGTTTTTATTAATATTGTAAAACTAGGCATACGCCAAAAAATGTGGGTTGATGAACTCAGAATTTGCCTTTAGAGAAACCGAGGCGACCCATCTTCTCCCCTATACTCCAATACTCAAAATCATTCCAGACGAAGGGAGCAGCCATAGCAAAGTCGATGTTACCCCTAGCATCCATTACACTTTCGTCGACGTGAGTTCCAACGACTTCCCCTACATATAGCTTGTGAGATCCAAGGTCGAGCCTCTCCCTTACTACACACTCAAGACTAACAGGACACTCTTTAATGAGCGGTGCTCGAACAAACTTAGCGGGCTCCCTCGTCAGACCCGTCCTACTAAACTTATCCACATCCCTACCCGAAACTATTCCACAGTAATCCGCTTCCTTAACCAACTTGTCGTTGGGAATATTCACGACGAACTCCCCCGACTCCTCGATGAACCCCAGTGAGTAGTGGTCCGTTTTAATGCCTATTCCTATCTTTGGCGGATCGGAGCATAGTACCCCCATCCACGAGACTGTGATGATGTTGTCTTGGCCTTTTGCGTTCATGCAGGTCACTAGGGTCACTGGACATGGATACATTAGGGGGAGAGCTTTTGGAACTCTACTCACTTTCATATCTTCACCACTG
>CAZIAF010000051.1:0-11929 GCA_964537625.1 uncultured Candidatus Bathyarchaeia archaeon | reverse complement strand
TCCCCGTTGAGGCCTGAGAGGTAACGACGCCACATCGTAGTGACATCTTCTCTGATTGGTGCCTCTCCGAGGCCATCCTGACCGATGATCTCGGTTGTTATCCCCTGCATTATCTTAATCCTTGCCTCAGGCTCAGTTATCAAGACGAGGTCACTATGACTATGGACATCTATGAAACCAGGCGAGACGACGAGTCCATCAGCGTTAATATGCTCTTTTGTCTTTGCTTGGATCCTACCAATTTTAGAGATCAATCCATTCTCGATAGCAACGTCTCCCCGATACCAGGGATTACCTGAGCCATCAACGATCTTCCCATCTTTAATGAGGAGGTCGAACATCAAGCCTAATATAATCTCTAGATGTTTTAAACTGTTTAGAGATGGTTGTTTTAAATGGGATCCCATTCCATTTAGGGATAATCCAAATTGAAGATGGATCTCGTCGTTAAAAACCCTAGGCATGTTTTGTCTAGGAGCGTTGATTTGGATATGGCCACATGAGCGGCTGGTTCGTTTATTCGAAGGAGAGTCAGGAAGATTTTTCTAAGATCCAAATCATTCTGCTAACCTTCTCGGTCTCCGCTTAAGGATCGTCCCGCAGACAGGGCAGGTGTTGTCTTCTTGAGGTCTGTCAAAAGTTCTCCTACAGCCAGGACAGTATATGACCCAGTTTAACCTTCTCGTGATGCCTTTTGTTACCTGTGAAACGTACCCCATTCCAAGTCTCGAAGCCATGTTCTGGACCGAGTAGTCATCCGATACAATTACTATCTCGTTTCCCTCAGTTTTAAGCTGGAGGCCAAGTGCTAACAATTGTTTATCTGTCGTTGAAAGCTTGTGTCCTTCGCCCATATTCTCAGCTTGGGCTTCTAGTTCCATGACGAAATAGCTTGTAGGAGTCTCCTCCTTCATCCTTCCCGAATTTTTAGCACCTTCATACCTTAATTTTGCTATCTCGTTTCTGATCTCGCTTTTAACTTCGGGGACAGTATAGTATTTTTCCTCCTGTGACATGTTATACCCCTGTATGAATGACGAGGTATCTAGGAGAACTACCTTCAAAGTAAAACCTCATTGTGACTGAAGGTGAGTTAAACGATTCCTCAACCGACTGTAGAACGGTTTGAATCTGATAAATCTAGACTTGTGTTCAGAGACCTCGATCTCGATGCTAGAAAGAGGTTTAAGGGCGGTATAGACCTTTCCATCGATGATGGCTAGAGCATCCGATTTTGGCTTTAGCAGTTCGATTCTGACCTTAGCATAGATGGGTAGAGTAATACTGCGGAAATAGCTATAGGGGTTTAATGCTGTTAAAATTATTGCTTCGACTCCTGGTGCAAGTATAGAGCCCCCTGCCGAGAGGTTATAAGCGGTTGAACCCGTTGGTGTCGAAACGATGGCACCATCTGCTTGTATTTCTGTAAGCTGCTCTCCATTGACTTCGATTCTATAAAGGAGCATCTTTGAGGGTAAAGAGGAAGCTATGAGGACCTCATTTAAGGCATCAGGGAAATCGTCCAGTTTTTCGCTGCATCGACTTTTAAGCTTGAGGCACTCATCGAGACTATAGTCACTAGCGATTATCCTGTCGATTGCTGTTTCTAACTCATCGGTATGGACCTCGCAGAGAAAGCCGCGGCGTCCCATATTGACTCCGAGTAGAGGAGTTTCTGGAATTTTCATTCCCATCGCTGTGCGTAGAATTGTGCCATCGCCCCCTACTGCAACAACAAAGTCGGCGTCGATGTCTGTGAGGTCAACAGTCTTCGTTTCGAGATTCATGGCCATGCCAGTCTCGGTTTCAACTAGGACTTCGACTCCTTTTTCCTCTAGTCGCTTGATGATCCTTCTAGCGATCGGGAAAGCTGCCTCGATATCGATTCTAGAAACGACGCCGGCTCTCAAGGCTTTTCATCTCAGAAGACCCTTCTCAGTGATTTAAAGGCTCACTGATGAGTCCAACCATGTTCGCCAATTAGTGGAACATATGCTACTTGCATAAGTTTTCTCCTACTCAACACGCCACTCGAGCTCTTCTCTAGAAGAACAAGTTCCTGTCCATGATAATCTGCCTCACCGATAGGAGCAACTATCCTCCCAGGCGACTTCAATTGCCTTAGGAGAGGCGGAGGGAAGTCAGGACTTGCTGCTGTAACACTGATCGCATCGTATGGTCCTCCTTCCGGGTAGCCGAGTGTGCCGTCGCCGAAGATGAGCAAAACGTCACCATACCCTGTTCTCTGAAGGTTTTTTTTCGCGAACTCATACGTCGCTTCGTTGATTTCAATTGCTACGACGAGCCCTTCTCTTCCCACTATCTCACGAGCAAGTGCGGCTCCGTAGCCAGATCCAGCGCCTACTTCGAGAAACCTGTCTCCTGACTTGAGATTCAGTGACTCGTAGGTGATAGGGTACATATAAGGGGCGGAGATTGTCTGGCGGCCATCGCCGGGGATGGGTGCCGGAGAGTCTGTGTAGGCGTACTCTCTAAGCCTTATTTCAAAGAACTCCTCCCGTTGTATGCTGAGTATTGCTTCTATAACGACCTTCGAGGTGAGGTAGCCCATCTCTCTATAGCGAGCAACCATGGCTTGGCGTTCACTGGAGAAGTCTTTCATCTATACCGATGATCCGTGGGTAAATGAGGGTAAAAAGGGTTGAGTTTAGACTATTATGCCTGCGGCGCGAAGCTCGTCGCACTTCTCCTTGGAGTATCCCAGGAGTTCCTTGAGGACCTCGTCATTGTGTTCACCGAGGATGGGAGCAGGCATATTGATGGTTGCTGGCGTCTTACTGTATTTTACGGGGTGCTGTGGAACCTTGACTTTTCCTGCGGTTTTATGCTCGAGGGTTACAATTGCCTGTCTAGCTATTATTTGGGGGTCTTCAAGCATGTCTGGGATGTGATGGATAGGTGCGCAGGGGACGGCGTTTGTCGCTAGAGCGGATATTGCGTCGGCGGCATTCTGGCCCTCAACCCATTTTTTAAAGACCTCGCTTCCCTCCTCTATCTCTTCGACTCCAATGGTTCTCTTGACTCTATCCTCCATGTTTTGGTCGGCAGCGACGTAGATGTACTTGTCATCCATTGCCTTGAAGATTCCCCAGGCACCGATGTCCTTTCTCTGTAGTCGTGTTACCCATGGAAGATTACCGCTGAGTGTATAATTTGCTATACTAACGCCACACTGAGCTATCATAACGTCGAGTTGGGCGACGTCGATCAACTGACCCTCACCGGTCCTATCTCGGTGTCTTAGAGCACCGAGAATGGCGATAGTAGCGTAGAGACCAGGATCAAGGTCACCATGATAGTCAGCTGGAACCACTGGTGGCCCCTTCGGATCGATATTATCTCCCGATAACCGCAGCCAGCTGCTCTGACTCTCTGCGATAGGGGCAAAGCTAGGTCGGTCTCTGATGGGACCGTCGAGACCAAAACCGCTAAGGCTAGCGTATATGATGTCAGTTTTAATGGATTTCATATGCTCGTAACCTAGACCGAGCTTATCCATTGTACCACGTTTGAAGTTCTCGACGATTACATCGCTCTTCTTCGCAAGCTCCTTAACAATCTCTAAAGCTATCGGGTCCTTGAGATTAAATGCGAGGCCTTTCTTGTTCCTATTTAAGTAATGGAATGAACTGCTCATTCCTCCGAAGAGGTTTGTGCCGATTCTGTTGATCTCACCCCACGGGGGTTCAATCTTAAGAACTTCAGCTCCCATATCCGCAAGGATCATAGTTGCGTAGGGACCGAAGTAGACGTGTCCGAAGTCCAATATGCGGACTCCGTCAAGCATACCTTTACCCATGTCGTTCACCGAATCTTGTGAATGAGACAAACAAGGCGGATAAAGTTTATGCGTTCGTCGCTTAAGTCGAATTAATGTGGAAAATAGGGAGTAGTTCCTCGATAAACTAAGTATTTTAACCAAAGTTACTTGGATATCTATGACAGACTGCGAAGAAAATATGATGTCTTATAGATTATATTCACGAGGTCTTTCGTCACTCTAGTTTTTAATCTTGATCTCATCAACCCTGTTGATGTTT
The DNA here is from genome assembly GCA_964537625.1 of uncultured Candidatus Bathyarchaeia archaeon. Taxonomy (GTDB): domain Archaea; phylum Thermoproteota; class Bathyarchaeia; order TCS64; family TCS64; genus UBA8941. The sequence continues at coordinate 7,868 of CAZIAF010000051.1, read as the reverse complement.
TTCAGGATTCTCCCGAGTCACACTTTCTAGATCCGAGTCACCCAGATCTTGTCCCCGACGTAGTGAAGGTTTTTTATAACCTTTCCCTTCTTTTCAGCCATAATTTCCACTGAAGATTTCAGAGCTTTGCCAATGGCGAGGGCTTTGTTATATCGGACATCCCTCACAACTACCGTCTGTCCCTCCATGAAGGGTGTCTTGATCTCGGTTATCCCCGGAGCCATCACATCTGCGCCTTTGCAGACGAAGGGTATCGCTCCCATATCGACAATCACAGCCGGAAGTTTCTCAGTGCAGGGACATCTTAGAGTCGGATAGATCTCCCTCTCTACTTTAAAAAGAAAAATCTCGTTGTCGAGGAGGTAAATACGAGTCCCATCCTCAGTTTCTGCCTCTTCAATTTTTAAGGCGGGTTGAATGTCGATTTTTTTTTGTGCCTCTTCAATTACAGCCCTAGCGTCATGTCGTCGGAGGGTCTTTCTCTTCCTTACCTTAAGCGAAGAATCGCTCATCGAAACAAGATAGGGGTAATGAGGTTAAGAAACCTATGCAAGGGCGAATGTATCTAGGTTCTCTGGGGCTATCCCGTAAACCCCTCTCTGTTTCGAAATAACTCTTGATAGGTTCTCGCATTTCGATTCCTCACCGTGGATAACGAAAACACGCTTTGGCTGTGGGTGGAGCCGTCGGACATAGTTGACGAGTTGTCTCCAATCGCTGTGACCGCTGAAACCCTCAATGGTGTAGTTCTTCATACCGACGTTAATTATTTCCATCTTACCGTTTTGTCCGTACATCTGAGCTGATCCCATCCCTGACTGAATACGTTGACCCATCGTCCCCGCGACCTGGTAACTTACGAAGCAAAGGGCATTGTTCTCATCGGGGGCGAGGCGTTTGAAGTAGTCTATAACGGGACCACCTTCCATCATGCCAGCAGTGGCCATAATGATACACGGACCTCCCTCGACAATCTCTTCCCGGCTAGAACCCTGCTTTACCACTGTGAAGTAGTCGGATTCGAAGGGATTAATACCGTCTCGTAGGATCTGGTCACGAATATCGTTGCTTAAATAGTTAGGGTAGGCGGTGTGAATTCCAGTGACCTCGCTTATCATTCCTTCGATGTAAACGGGAGCTTCAGTCATCTTACCCTCTTTCATGTATTTATTGATGACCATCATGATCTCTTGGGAACGTCCGACTGCGGGCACTGGTATTAGGAGCTTTCCCTTCTGAAGAGTCTGGTTCGCGATCTCGATGAATTTAGCCTCAGTCTCCTCGCGATCCGGCGTTATATTATCTGGTCCGCCGTAAGTGCTCTCCATGATAAGAGTTTCAACTCTCGGAAACTGTGTCGACGCTGGTTGCAGGAGTTGGGTCGGGCCATATTTGAAGTCGCCTGTATAGACAACGTTATGGAGGCCTTTTCCAATGTGGAGGTGGACCTGTGCGCTACCGAGAATATGGCCTGCGTTGTGGAGAGTTAGTCTGATATCTGGGCTGATATCTGTAACTTCTCCATATCCAAGTGGAATTGTGCGCATTATAACTTCTCTAACTTCCTCCGAGCTGTATGGAAGTATTCTGCCTTCTTTGCTTGTTACGTCAAGGTAGTCACTTTGAAGAAGCACCATGAGGCTCGCGGTGGGTTCTGAGCAGTATATGGGTCCCTCATAGCCGTACTTGTATAAGTAGGGGAGGAAGCCACAATGGTCGAGGTGGGCGTGAGTGATGACAACTGCATCGAGCTTGGTGAGATCAAACTCCTCGACGTCGAGCCTGGGATAGGCGCCGATGGGGTTTGATGTGCCGGGGTTAATGCCGCAGTCGAGGAGGATTCGACTCTCCCTAGTCCTTACGAGGACAGCTGATCTGCCGACCTGCCTTGCGGCTCCAAGGAAAGTTACTCTGACGTCCCCGCATTGCTGGTACATGGGACGGAAAATGGCTTCCCCGGTTTCCCTTAGGAATCTCTCCCTCTCCTTGCTTTTAGAGTAGAGATAGCCACGTACCTGCTTTATGGTCATACTCGGGATCGGCGGCGACCTGACGACATTTGGGCTCCAGTGTGTCTTCTTCACAATCTCTGAGAGATTGATGCCATTCTTTCCAATCGCGACGCCGGGCTTCTCGACCTCCAGCACAACCTCGCCTAGACTAGGATCAAAGTAGCTCTGAATAAGCCCCGCCTCCGATAAGATCTCCTTGACGTTTCTCTCAGCCTCGTTCTCATTGGCTCGAACGGAGGGATCACTGCGGACAACAATCCTCTTCTTAATGATGCTAGCTATCTCACTAACGATATGACTCTGCTCAATAAGGATCTCAGGTTTTTGGGTGTAGATAGCAAGACGTGGACCCTCAAATTCAATTCGTGTTATACCCACCTCTGCTGGTATCTTTTCGAGGATAGTCTTCCTGATCTCTTCGGAGGCTAGACCCTGGGGCTTCTGCATCCAGCAACACAACTTAAGATTTTAGTAATGTCTCCTTTTCTGAGGAGGTGAGTTCTCTAAAGCCCTTTTTATCTATGATGGCGACATCGAAGCTATCTCCACTGTACGTATCCCTTTTCATTGCGGAGTCGAGAGCCTTGACAACTATAGGAAGCATCTCTTTGACCGCTTTCTCCTCCTTAAACATGGCTTCGAGGACACCGTATGCAAAAGGACTGCCAGAACCTGTGCTTATCATTTTATCCTCTATGAGACTGCCATAGGGATCAAGGTTAAAGATGTGGGGTCCAGTCTCGTCGAACCCACCGACTATTGCTTGCATCGGAAGAGGCATACCTGCTTCGCGGTTCTGGAATAAGATACCAGATACAAGTGTGGCTGCTGCCTTGATAGGCATGGGTCGACCCTTCTCCAGTTCGTACAGCCTTGCGTTTACCTTGAGTATCTCAACGACGCGCTGAGCAACAGCAACTCCTCCAGCGATTGTCATCGCTAACCTGTCCGTGATCTGGTAGACTTTCTTGGCGTGCTTACTTGCGACATAGTTTCCCGCGGTGGCGCGAGTATCTGTGCCGAGTATGACGCCGTCCCTACAGACGACGCCCACCGTAGTGGTTCCCTTGAATATTTCGATTTCCTTAGACATGTTCATTCCTTCCTCTACTAATACTCTGAAAGAGGGTATCCTTAGAAGGAAGACCAACTTTAGATTCTAGATGCCATTTAAAAACCTTTTCCGTAGACTGAAAAAAAGAGAACCATAGGGGTTATAGCCTCCTGAGATCCCAATCAAGGTAGCTAAATGGTATAATAATGTCTTATAATAACTCGGCTAAATCGACTCCTGTTCATAGGATCGATCTACCCCGTAGTGTTTTAGTTGGGCGAGGAGTTCTCACATCCCTTAGCGAGATCTGCAGAGAACTCGGATACAGGAAAGTTCTCATAGTAACAGGAAAGAACACTTGGAAGGTAGCCGGGGAAAGGACACAACAAATTCTCGCGAACGATGGCATACATTCTACCCATACAATAGTGGGGGATGCTCAACTCGAAACGGTTGGCCGAGTAATGGAGGAAGCCCAAAAAAAACAAGTTCAGGTTCTTATCGGGGTCGGTGGTGGCAGGAATATCGACGTAGCGAAATTAGCCGCGGCGAATACACAGAATGCATTCATAAGCGTCCCTACAGTAGCGAGCCATGATGGGATAGCTAGCAGCCTCGCCTCGATAAAAGGCATGGAACGCCCCTACACAGTTAAAGCGATCTCCCCTGTCGCCGTAGTTATGGACAGTGGGATAATTGCCTCTTCCCCATACAGATTCACAGCTGCCGGCTGCGGCGACGTCATCAGCAAAGCTACTGAAGTGGAGGACTGGAAACTCGCCCATATCGAGAACGGTGAATATTACGGCGTATATGCAGGAAGCCTTGCCCTTATGAGCAGTCAGCTCATTATGGAGAGTGCCATTAAGATCAAGGAAAACACCGCCGAGACTGTTCGTGATCTCCTCGAGGCATTGATCAGCTGCGGCGTCTCAATGAGTATCGCTGGAAGTAGCCGCCCCTGTAGTGGCTCCGCCCACCTATTTAGCCACTCTCTCGATCTCATTAGTGATAAACCCGCACTCCACGGTGAACAGTGTGGTGTGGGTGCGATAATGATGGCGAAGCTCCATGGCCTCAACTGGGAGAGGATAAGAGACAGTCTCAGGGTTATCGGGGCACCCACCACTGCCTCCCACTTAGGCATCCCAAGCGAAAAAATCGTAACAGCTCTTGTCCAAGCACAGGTGATAAGACCCGATAGGTACACGATCCTAACAAAAATTAGGTTGAATCGAGCATCCGCTGAAACCCTTGCAAAGGAAACCGGGGTTATTTAATTCATAGTCCCGAAATTAGACTATGAAAAATACAAACTAACGTTTATATGAACAGAACCCTCCCTTGAGTCTGAGATCAGCTCTAGGGTGCACATTTTGAGCAGCGTCCAGTTGAAGGTTGCTGAAGCCAAACAGCAGAGGGACGTCGGGCGAAGTATCGCTCGCATGGACTCCGAGACAATGAAGAATCTAGGTGTCACTGTAGGTGACGTTGTGGAAATCGTTGGCAAGAAGTCCACCGCCGCTAAGGCTTGGCCAGCTTATCCTGAGGACCAGGGACTTAGTATCCTCCGCATCGATGGCTTCATCCGTAAGAATTGTAACGTCAGCATTAACGAGTTCGTTTCTGTGAAGAAGGCGGACGCGGAGTACGCTGTCTCCGTAAAGCTAGCGCCCGTTGATATCAGGATCAGTGTCGATAACGACTTCATAAGGTTCGTCAAAGACCGGCTAATCGATCGACCCGCTACCCGTGGTGACACATTACTAATCATGATGCTCGGTCACAGTGTACCTTTCATGGTTGTTAACTCGCGCCCCGCAGGAATCGTCAAAATCTCGCCCACTACAGAGATTCAGATCCTCAGCGAACCGGTGCCGGAAATGGAGATGCCAAGTCGGACCACCTACGAGGATATTGGTGGTTTGAACGAGGAGATCCGGCGTATCAGAGAAATGGTCGAGCTACCATTGAGGCACCCAGAGATCTTTCAGCGCCTCGGAATCGATCCACCTAAAGGCGTTTTACTTCACGGCCCACCAGGTGGCGGTAAGACGTTACTTGCACGTGCTGTAGCCAACGAATCTGACGCTAACTTTTATGCGATAAATGGTCCTGAAATTATGAGCAAGTTCTATGGTGAATCCGAGGGGAGGCTCCGAAAAATGTTCGAGGACGCCGAGAAGAACGCGCCTAGTATACTTTTCATAGATGAGATAGACGCAATAGCCCCGAAAAGGAGTGAGGTCACAGGAGAAGTCGAAAGACGCGTCGTCGCTCAACTCCTCGCCTCCATGGATGGACTGAAAAGCAGAGGTCATGTCATCGTCATTGGTGCAACAAACAGACCCGACGCAATCGATGAGGCCTTACGTCGCCCAGGTAGATTCGACAGAGAGATCGAGATCGCAATTCCTGGACGGGAAGGTAGGCTCGAAATCATGCAGATCCATACTCGAGGTATGCCTCTTGCGGAGGATGTTAATCTCCAGAAGGTCTCCGAGTTTACCCATGGTTACACAGGCGCTGACCTTGAGGCCTTATGCCGAGAGGCTGCAATGAAAGCTCTCCGCAGGTATCTTCCGAAGATAGATCTCGAGCAAAAGAGAATACCTCATGAGGTCCTCGATCAAATGGTCGTAACAACTGAGGATATAATGGGCGCCTTTAGGGAGGTCACACCGACGGCGATGCGCGAAGTTTACATCGAGACCCCCAACGTCAAATGGGAAGAGGTCGGTGGTCTAGAAATGGTTAAGCAGTCTCTTATGGAGGCTGTCGAATGGCCGTTAAAGACACCTGAACGATTTACACGTTTGGGCATTCAGCCACCTAAAGGCATACTCCTTCATGGTCCACCGGGTTGTGGAAAAACACTACTCGCCAGGGCCGTCGCCACCGAATCCGAGGCTAACTTCATTGCCATTCGCGGTCCAGAGATATTCAGCAAGTGGGTCGGTGAGTCGGAGAAGGCAATCCGCGAAACTTTCAGGAAAGCCCGCATGGCGGCACCGAGTATCGTTTTCTTCGATGAGTTTGATGCCCTAGTTCCAGCAAGAGGTGGAGGCGGAGACAATCGCGTCACCGAACGCGTCATAAGTCAGCTTCTAACTGAGATCGACGGCCTCATGAGCCTTCAAAACATCGTTGTAATCGCTGCGACCAACCGCCCAGACATGATCGACCCAGCTGTTCTTCGCCCAGGTAGATTTGACAGACGTGTCTATGTTCCTCCTCCCGATAACGATGCACGACTCAAAATACTCCAGATCAAAACCAAAGACATGCCTCTAGAGAAGGGAATTAAATTAGAGGATCTGACCAAGAAGATGCAGGGTTACTCTGGAGCTGACATTGACTCTGTCTGCCGGGAGGCTGCTATTAATGCCCTCCGCAAGGACGTTGAGGCAACCGTAGTAGCACTAAAGGACTTCGAGAAGGTTATGACTGAAATAGTACCCTCGATTACCCCTGAGATGGAGAAGTGGTACCAGGATACAAACAAGCGTATCAGGGACCAGCAAAAGCCTCCGATGGATATAGCATAGGTGAATGAAAATGGATAAGAAACTCATCCCCTCCACTGTCGTGCAGGCTCTTGGAAAAGGTGGTGCTCAGGAGTTTGATGAACTCCTCAAGCAGGTCCAAAAATATCAGAACGACCTCAACCAAACCGATTTCAGCAAGGTCCTCATGGAAATGGAACTTCAGGGTTTAGTCAGAGTAATCCGGATGGCTAAGGGAAAGAGGCGGATAGAGCTTTCATAGGATGCAACCGCTTTGGGCGTCCAGTTCGGCAATGTTGTTGAACCCCGTAAGATTTCACTCGATGAGCTGAAAGGCCGGTCCATTGCCTTCGATGGCCATAATATAATCTATCAATTCCTCTCAATCATTCGAGGGCAAGCTGGTGAGCCACTCAAGGATTCTCATGGTCACATTACCAGCCACCTCAGTGGCTTAATCTATAGAAATAGCAACCTGATGGAAGCTGGAGTAAAGGTTGTGTATTGTTTTGACGGTAAGCCACATGAGTTCAAGAGGCAGACACTTGATGCGAGACACGAAGTGCGTGTTGCTGCCAATCGGAAATACGAGAAAGCGGTGGAGGAAGGTGATAAAGAGGGAGCGCGCCGCTGGGGGCAGCAAGCTGTTATTGCATCCACCGACATTATCAGTGACGCTAAAAGGCTACTCACTCTAATGGGGATACCCTATATACAGGCACCTGGCGAGGGTGAAGCGCAAGCAGCATACATGGCAATAAAAGGCTCAGTTTGGGCATCATCGAGCCAAGATTTCGACTCGATCCTCTTCGGTGCCCCCCGCCTCATTCGTAACCTCTCCATCAGCGGTCGCCGCAAGCTCCCAAGGAAGAACGTATACCTCAAAGTCGAGCCAGAGATGTACGAGTACCAGAAACTGCTTGGAGAGTTGGGGTTAACCCGAGATCAAATCATCGACGTTGGCATCCTAATCGGGACAGACTACAACCCCGAAGGTATAAAGGGAATAGGCCCCAAGACAGCTATCAAGCTCATCAAGAAGCACGGGAACCTGGAAGCAGCTCTATCAGAGACGCCTGAGCCTAATTTTCCCCACCCAATTGATGAGATAAGGCAACTATTTCTAAACCCTCAGGTAATAGACAACTACCAACTAGAATGGTGTAAACCGGATACCGCTGGGATACTTACATACCTGTGTGGAGAGCACAACTTCAGCAGGGATAAGGTGCTTACGGCAATTGAGAAGATGGAAAAAGGGTTCGCCTCAGCTACGAAGGGAGCAACCCGGCTCGA
>CAZIAF010000050.1:9820-12143 GCA_964537625.1 uncultured Candidatus Bathyarchaeia archaeon | reverse complement strand
CCTACAACGAAAACGGGTGAGGCCTCCACTAGGGTCCAAATAAGGACCTAAAATCCAGCAAGGCGATTATTTTGAAGCCTCGACTAAACCAAGCCGAGGCAGAAATTCAAATAGAAGCTACTCCAGACACCGTTAAAGTCCTAATAGGATCACTCCAACCAGAACTTGAACACGCAGTCTCCGAAAGATCCACCGTCAAAATAACATTCAACGACAAAGGTATAGTGATCGGAATCACTGCAGATGATGTCACCGCTCTAAGAGCAGCTGTAAATAGCTATCTCTACTGGGTGCGAGGCATACTGGACATAGGAAACCGAATAAACGATTAGTCAATATTTTTACTCATTACTCAAACTCGTTTAATACAGATAAAAAAGGGAAAGGATTCTGGCTAAATATTGAGATCTATCATGTTCCGCTTCCAGATGATATAAATGATGATTCCACTGATCACCATCTCTGGCAGCATATAGGTTCCGTTATATATCGCGCTAAAAATGACAGGGTCCATCCCCTCAGGTGCATTCATTCCAAAAAAGATGACGCCTGAGATAAAGTGCGATAGAAATCGACCGCATAGGGCGATCGCGACACCAATAAGGGGCTGCTTCTTGATGAACCCTGCCAATCCAAGGCTGCCAAATGCTAAAGGATAATCTAACAACATTCCAAGTGGATGGTAAACCCATCCGTCGAGGAGCATCTGAACGAGACCGAAAACTGCGCCTGTAAAGACGCCCACCTTCGGTCCACGCCTCAAAGCGATCAGCAAAACGGGAACCATACTGCCGAGCGTGATGCTGCCCCCATAGGGCAGTTGAAAGACCTTTATGTAGTTCAGAACAATGGAAAGGGCGACAGTTATTGAAATCTCTGCCAGTATCCTAGTCTTATTACTTGTACCACTCATACAGATCTCCCTTCGCCGGTATTATCCGGATCAGGTTCAAAGGGTCGACGACTTTCGTCCTCTCAGCCAGGTACCGACCTAGCTCCCCTCATTTAATAAGGAAAGGACGCTTATTATTAAAAATTTAGTATCCGCGCGCTTCTGAGTGAACTCAACGAGTTACCGGAGTCACATTTTTTTGCGTTTGTATCTTTTATAAACGTATGGCGCCTAGAGATGCCGATGGACGCGATATTAATTTACTCTACAAAATTCTATATTGGTATTACACGATATTATGGAGTAGATTCCAATGATCTTTGATGCCATTAAACAGCTCGACAACGATTACACCCTCCGGAAGCTTGAGGAGATGATTAAGATCAACTCAATCGTCGGCCAAGAGGGGGAACTTGCAGAATATCTGCTCAAAGAACTAGATGCTTTAGGTCTCGAGACAGAAACACAGATGGTCGCCCCCAACCGACCGAACGTCTACGCACGTCTCAAAGGAGATAAACCAGGGAAACGCCTAAACTTTAACGGTCACACCGACACCATCCCAGTTGTCGAGGGGTGGGAGACTGATCCCTTCAAACCTACTAGAAAGGGAGACCACTTAATCGGACTCGGCAGCTGCGATATGAAGGCCGGCTTTGCCTCAATACTCACCATGCTCAAAGCGCTGCAGGACTCCGGTCATAAACTCAAAGGTGAACTAAGCTTCAGCGGCGTCATCGACGAGGAAGCTTATGGTGAGGGAGCTAAAGCGATGTTAAAGACAGACTTTAGCAAAGTTAACGCTATCGTGCTTGCTGAACCGTATCCATGTGATGAAACAAAACCAATGCCTCTCGGCATAACCGGTAAAATTCTTTACGACGTCATCATCCACGGGAAAGCCGCCCATGGGTTCCGCCCACAATATGGGATCAACGCCGTCGAGGATGCTGCAAAGATCATCACCAACCTCAACAAGCTCAATTTCCTCGACCATCCCGACTTCCATAGAGGCAATTACTGCACTTTAAAATTCGAGGGAGGCTACCAGATCTACAGCGTCGTCGTCCCCGCCACTGCTTGCTTTGAGGTGAACCGACTCCTCGTTCCTGGTGAAACCGTGGAAAGTAGCATCGCCGACATGGAACGCCTCGTGAAGAGCCTCAACCTCCAGAGCAATGTGGAGGTGAAGACCAAACCACCTCAATACGAAGCATACGTAATGGCCAAAGACGACCCGATAATCAAAGCCTTCGACCCAGTATATCGCGAAGTCATGGGAAAGCCTCCACAATACCAGTACGCTTACGGCATCACAGATGCAAACATCTTCGCCGGCGTCGGCAAGATCCCGTGCCTTCATCTAGGTCCAGCCAGAGGCGTCTCCGACCCAAAGAAAGGCGGAGGTACACACGAAAAGAACGAGTACGT
>CAZIAF010000050.1:0-9720 GCA_964537625.1 uncultured Candidatus Bathyarchaeia archaeon | reverse complement strand
GCCCTAAAGAAATTAGAGGATATGATCAGAATACCCTCGATAGTCAGAGAAGAGAGGGATCTGGCATACTACCTCCAGTCAGAGCTCGATAGACTCGGCTACAAGACTGAACTTCAAGAAGTACAACTCGGACGACCAAACATCTACGCAAAACTCATTGGTAAAAACAAGGGGAAGCGTCTAAACTTCTGCGGTCATACTGACACCATCCCAGTCGTCGAAGGCTGGATTACTGATCCTTTCGAACCTGTGAAGAAAGGGAAAAGGCTCCACGGTCTTGGCTCCAATGACATGAAAGCTGGCATAGCATGCACCCTTAATGTACTCAAAGCCTTCAGCGACTCCTCCTACCCGTTTAAGGGGGAATTGAGCTTCGCCGGGGTTATTGATGAGGAAGCATATGGGGAGGGCGCTAAAGCAATGATTAAGACAGACTACGGTAAAGTCGACGCGGTCATTCTCGGCGAGCCGAGGACCGGCCAGGGTGAGGGTGCCACACACCTCGGCATAACAGGGAAGGTCCTCTATGACATCTATGTTCATGGAAAGGCAGCTCACGGCTTCGATCCCGAGGAAGGCATCAACGCTATAGAGGAAGCTGGAATCATTCTCGCCAATCTACCACATCTTAAGTTTAAGAAGCACGCCAAGTTCGGACAAGGTAACTACAGCACCCTAAAGATTGAAGGTGGCTACAACATCTATTCAGTTGTTGTACCTGCGAGTTGCCGATTCGAAGTCAACAGACTCCTCGTCCCAGGCGAAACAGTCGAATATGCTACAAAAGATATGGAGCGACTCGTCAAGGGTCTTAAACTCAAGTCGAAGGTCGAGGTCAAGACCAAGCCGCCACTCTATGCGAGCTACGAGCTCAAGAGAACTGAACCCCTAGTGAAGATCTTCGACGAAGCCTACTTAGAGGTCTTCGGCGTAGCACCGGAATATAGTTACTCTAAGAGCATCACCGATGCCAACACTATCACTGGAGAGGGTGGAATTCCCTGCATTCACCTCGGCCCAAAGCCGGGTGGCACCCACCAGAGGAATGAGTATGTTGAACTAGATTGGTTGCCGAAGATAAGTAAGGCCTACGCTCTCATCGCCGCCAAGTTCCTCTACTAGATGACTAGTTTTTCACCAAAAACCTTTCTTTCTGCCCCGAAACTCATGTAGAAATACTCGAAAAGGGCATATACTCTCGCTTTATCAGTTAGGCATGCATCGATAATTGTTTAGAAGTAAATAACAGTTTCTCAGACGCATGTTACGCTAAGAACCATTGTATCTGCTTTTTTCCTTTCTAGTTCCAAAAATGTTTCATGCAAGAGTTCCTTGTTTAAAGATATTCACTTGGATTTACCCCAATCACCTTACAAAGCTCACGGAACACTCTCCGACGATCAGATGCCACATTGGTATTGAAGCGAAGAAAGAATGGACGCTGCTCCATGTCAAAAGGGGTATCAGCCTTACCATGAATGAAAAAAAGCATCGCCGCAAAGTGGACTGCAACATCACCCTCACGCTCAAGCAACCCTCGAAGAAGTTCCTTAACTACCTCAGGTGGATGATGTGATTCAACCTCATCCAAAGTCTGAGACAGTCCACCATATATTGTAACTGATCGAAGCGCTCGCACGATTAATTTGGTTCGTACATCTTCATCAATTAACTCCGGAGCATAGCGGAGAATAGCCATTTGCACAACTGAGCTGCCACCTAAGACCGCCGCTTTAAGTCCCTCACGTGCACATGGTGTATCGACAGCAGCTAATGCCTCTATATCACGCCAATCGAGGTCTCGAGCAATGAGTATCTTAGTAATCGTATCACGCTCCTCAGGCGTTGCCTCGATAAGTGATTCCAAATCATATCCTACCCCATCATGCCATTTTTCATAATCAATGGTCATGCTCTTCTTGAATCGGCTCAGTGGCGTATTTTTAACATCAACATTCTTATCTGAACTCATATACTTCTTCAATCCTTAGCTACCATTTAAGATTCTATGAGGAGTACGTATTTCGAATCGCATACATATTGGGTTGGGGTGGTTGTTTAAGGGGTGGTTCAGGTATGAAGAATAACCGTTCAGCATCAGTAAACTCACCTGAATAATGCGTTGTTTTACACGCACGCGTCAGGGTACTCACTACTTTACAGTTGACAACGGTTAATTATCTAAATTCTGCTATGATACCGTGGACTGGACTATACTTCTTCCAATCGCATATTTTTCGGTTCTAGGGTTCCTGATTTGGATCGTCTGGCCCATCTTTATCGGCGCCATCTTTCTCCCAACGCCACCTGATGTGGTAGAGAAGATGCTTGCATTGGCCGAAGTTAAGGAAGGCGATGTCCTCTATGATATTGGTTCAGGAGATGGTAGAATAATCCTAGAGGCTGCAGAGAAACATGGAGCATACGCTGTTGGAGTTGAGGCCGACCCGATTAGGGTTCTTTGGTCAAGAATCAGAATTAGAAGGAGCCCAGCATGTGAAAAGTTGCGCGTTATTTGGGGCGACTTCTTCAAGACCAACGTAGCCAACGCAACGGTAGTAACAATCTACCAAGGCGAGTCAATCAACAATCGACTTAAGGAGAAATTCGAGAACGAGTTAAAACCCGGAACGCGGATAGTGTCCTATTCCTTCAAATTTCAGGGATGGGAACCTAAAATTAAGCATCCAGAAACCGACATATACCTCTACATTCTTCCATCAAAATTCTAAATGGAGGATGCCCTTCTTCTCGGTTTATACTCCGAATTCGACGCTCATCAACACTTAAAAACTGTCGAATCACAACAACAGGCATGTCTGAACAAACGGAGATCGTTAGTATCCGAGAGTTCAAGAGACTCGACATCCGGACAGGCACCGTAAAGGAGATCGAACAGATCGTAGGCAGCGATAAGCTCTACCGCCTCCAAGTCGACATGGGCGATCACATCCGCCAGATTGTCACCGGCCTCGTCGAGTATTACAAATCCGACGAGATCAACGGCAAGACCATCTGTGTCATATGCAACCTTAAACCAGCGAAGATATTCGGCAACGAGAGCAATGGGATGCTCCTTACAGCAGAGAAAGACGGAAAACTTGCACTCCTTACAATCGACCGCGACGTCCCCAATGGCTCAAAAGTCTCTTAACAAACGTTTTATACATTTTATTCCATTGAAAAACCCCAATTGCGCTCGCATTTTACCTTTTTGAAACCATAATGATAATATATTATTACTCTACGGCGTGCTTTTTAAAAGAGGCAATCTAAGAGAAATGAGTAAACCCAATAAACCCGATGAATACAGCCTTACGGGATGAAGATTCTAGTAACAGGTGGAAGTGGCTACATCGGCTCAGAACTTGTAAAAGTCCTTAGGGAAGCCGGTCAAACACCTATCGTCTTCGACATAGTCGCCGACCCCAGAGACGACATAAGAGACGAAAAAAGAATCACCGAAGCTATTAGAGGGGTCGAAACTGTTTATCACCTCGCCTCACCCTGCATCGTTCCCGACAGCATCAAGGATCCCTGGAGATATTGGGACCATATCTTCAGGGGTACAGGCAATGTCGCTAACGCATGCAAGAACTTCAACAAACGAATGGTCTTCACAAGCACTCAACTCGCGGGCGACGCATTCAGGTGTAAGTGCTGTAATCAACTCCAATCGCCCTACGCTGCGGCAAAGCGGGAAGCCGAAAAATTTGTAGAATCTCTGCATGATGCAGTCACAATAAGACTTCCAAACATCATTGACCTCGAGGGAAAAGACCCTAATGACAGTCGTCTCTTTCCAAGGTTCAATAAGATGGCTCGGGAACAGGGAGTAGTCCGCATCTTTCCCCCCGAAGACACACCCGTTACACTAGTCGAGGTTCACAGATGCGCATTGAACCTTCTTGCCCTACTCAAAGAAGGAACAGGAACCCAAACAATGAAGGGAGAGGATCTAACGATACGACAAGTTGCGGAGCGTGTAGCAGCCCTCCATGGCGTCCGGGTTGAGGTTACACAACGCAAATAACCAATTTATACACCGTTTCAACAACTTTTCATGATTCAAAGTTAATGATAATAATTATTTTAAGGTGACAAAGTAGCCGCACATGCGCGCACGTAAGCTCGTAACTCAAAAATTTAAGATTCTAAAACTGCGCGCGCAATTCCAAATAATAACTTTTTTAGATGATCATCTTTCATGATATTTTCTGTACTTTTGCCCTACATCTCTTATATGGCTTCAATGTTTTAACTCAACGGTGAATGAATGGGTTTCTGGCCTGAGGGATATAGATGCTGCGTCAATATCAGCTTTGACTACGATGCCTCGAGCGCTAAGATGTGGACGACGCCCCTTGACATTGTTAATCAGAGCAGAGGACGTTTCAGCCCTAACGTTGCTATTCCAAGAATACTCGACTTGCTCGACAGACACAACATGAAAACGACCTTCTTCGTCCCGGGGTGGACCGCTGACAACCACCCTGACTCGGTCGAGGAGATCATCAGACGCGGCCACGAGATAGGTGCTCATGGCTACATCCACGAAAAACTCGGAGAGTTAAGCTGGGAAGCTGAAGACGACGTTTTCAAGCGAAGTCTTCAGTCACTTGGTAGACTTGGTGTAAAACCCGAGGGATTTCGTGCCCCAAGCTGGCTCATTAGCGACCGTACCATCGACCGCATCATTAACTACGGCTTCAAATATGATAGCAATTTTATGGACAACGATATGCCATATATGCTCAAATGGCGGGGCAAAGATACAGGTCTAGTTGAACTTCCTGTCGATTGGATGATGGACGACTGGCCTCAATATGACACCGAGCGTCGGGCACCCGAAGCCGCTTATCAGCTCTGGAAACCAGAGTTCGAGGGACTCTACCGCCTCGGCAGATACTTTGGCCTTACATGTCACCCACAAGCCTCTGGTAGAATCAGCCGTCTCGATATGCTCGAGAAGCTGATAACAGAGATGGAAGCAAAGGGTGATGTATGGTTCGCGACATGCAAAGAAGTCGCTGATTGGACCCGAAAGAAACTAACTTAGCCTTTTTAAGGCCAGAATTAGGTTAGGCAGTACACTACCCGATGGCAAACTTATTATCACATCGCTGATCTCACTCAACTCGCTTTTCGTAGGATTCACCTCGATTATGCTTCCCCCATTTCTCTTAACCTCAACTGGGAGACCAGCAGCAGGATAAACAACCGCCGATGTTCCCGCCACTATCATACAGTCACTCCTCCGCGCCTCCTCTAAGCAGGCATAAAGTACTTCTGGCGGTATTGGTTCGCCAAACATAACGACATCCTCTTTCACAACCCCGCTACATCTCGGGCACCTCGGCGGTAACACAGACAGATCAAAACCCTCTCTAGGGAAACGTGAATCGCATTCAACACACCTGAGTTTATACCTGTTACCATGAATCTCGAGTACTTTTCTGCTCCCTGCCTCAAAGTGAAGGTTATCAATATTCTGGGTTATGAGCATGCGGAGAATACCCATTGCTTCAAGCTCAGCGAAAGCAAGGTGACCCGAATTCGGCTTTGCTTCTAGAAGACTTGTTTCGAATTTATTTCTCCTCAACGGGTTCATCATTTCGTCCCAGTATCTCTTCGGGTCCTCCTCGAATCGCCTATAACCATCCATAGGTGGCTCACCAAACTCGGTCCAAAGACCACCTATCCCCCTAAAGGGTCGTATACCACTCTCGACGGAAACACCGGCACCTGTCAACGCTGTAACGTATTTGGAGCGCTTGATGAGGACGGCTGCTTCTTCGATAGCTATAAGTGTTGTTTCGTCTAGGGACATAGTTAAAAAATGTTAGGACAGTTGAAAAGATTAGTCCTACCTATTGGCGTTCTCTAAGCGCTTTGGTGAGTGCTGGAAGAACCGAATAGATGTCACCCACTATACTGTAATCACTTATCTCATGGATCCCAGCAGTTTCGTCGCTATTAATGCTGACTATGATCTGGCTTTCCCTTATGCCAGCTGCGTGTTGAATAGTCCCTGAGACACCACATGCGACATAAAGTCTCGGAGCCACTTTCTTGCCGCTTATGCCAACCCACTGATCCATCCAACCGAGATCGGCTGAGATCGGGCGAGAACAACCCATCTTGGCGCCTAGCTCAACTGCGAGCTCTTCCAACAACTTCAGATCCTCTCTTTTCTTGAAGCCCCTACCAGCAGATACTATTGTCTTAGCTGTCTCCAATTCGACATCATTAGTCTTCTTCGATCTAGTTTCGAGGACCTTTATCCTCGAAACCAGTGGTATCATAGGGAGCTCGTTGATCTCCCCCGTTTTCTGTTCCTCAGACTTCTGGAAAGTCCCCTTGGGGACTGTTACGACGGCTAACCTGCCTTTGATGAACTCTGTTGCGATGCTTGAGCCACCATAGACAAATCTCTTTACCTTTAATCCATCAGCTTCTGTTTTAAGGTCAAAGCAGTCGGTTGAATACCCAGCTTGGAGAACCGAAGCGATTCTTGGCGCTAGTTCCCTTCCCCTCTTCGTAGAACCGATAATTATCAGTCCCGGGGACTCCTTATCGACTACTTTCAAGATCTCACTCTTTAGAGAGTCGAGGTTTTTATCCCTCAAAAGGTAGACTATTTGTGCGCCATGCTTTACGAGAAGTTGAGCGTCCTCATTCTCTCCAGCAATTGCTATAATACTCGCACTCGATAACTCAATTGCCTTCCCAAGTAACTGGAGTGAAAGCTCGATGTTCTCTGAGTAGATAACCGTCTTTATGTTTATTTCTCTAACACCCCCTCAGCGGTGAGCGCAGAGAGGAGCTTGGCGACAGCTTCCTCTACCTTTTCCGCCTTGATAACTATCCGCTTTCTCCTAACTTCTGGTACTTGTACCTCAAGAACCTCCACTTTGGATGAGGTCTTCAACTCATCGAAATTTAGCCCAAGCACTTCAGCATTCCACTCTGTTACGGGTTTCCTCTTCGCCTTCATGATGTTCATTAGACTTGGAATTCGAGGCTCATTGATCTCCCTAGCAACAGTAACAAGTAGGGGAGGCTCAACCTCGACCACCTCATCTAAATCCTCTAGATCTCGAACCGCTATAAACTTCCCCGCTTCAAATTTCAATTCCCTGACATATGTAATTTGTACAAGATCTAGAAACTCGGCAACTCTGGGACCTACCTGGGAACCCATACTATCCATGGAGAGCTCCCCCGCAAGGATCATTGCGAACGAACCGATCTTCCGCACAGCTGAACTGAGAACACTGCTAGTCACATACGCATCCATTCCTCGGAGTCTGGGATCATTTATAATGTAAGCAGCGTCTGCCCCCATTGCAAGGGCTTCGAGGACGCATGTCTTCGTCCTATCATCCCCCATCGATAATGTGATGACTTCCGCACCTGACGTCTCCTTGATCCTAATTGCTGTCTCCAACGCCCGTTTATCGAGGTCATTCAGACGCCTTTTCGCCATATCCACATTTGGTCGACGCGTAGAGGGATCTATTTTAATCTCGTTTAGGTCCGGAATATCTTTGATGAGGACGATTATTCTCGTCACTTAAATCAGCCTTGAAATGTAACAGTGTCTTTCCATTTATCCTTTCTACTTATCGTCGAATTAGATTTCGTCGATCAACGATTATTTCACTTTAAAGCCCATAAAAGTGATTAGTCTAAAAAAAGTAAATGAGAAAACAGCAATTGAGTGTACTCCTAATAAACGCTTTAAGCTGTATGGTTGTATTTTGCTTGATTATCCATGAAGCTGGAAGTAGTCGAGAAAATCGCAGTCCTCGGTGCGGGAGTAATGGGTCATAGTATTGCCCAGATCGCCGCCCAGGCGGGCATTAAAGTGACTATAAGGGACATAGAGCAGAGCTTCCTCGACGGCGCGAAAGCTGGGGTATCTAAAAACCTCTCTCGCCTCGTTGAGAGAGGTAGGATGAAACAGGAAGATGTTTCATCCATCTTAGGTAGAATCACAATGACCCTTAGTCTATCTGAAGCAGTTAAGGATGCTGACCTTGTCATCGAGGCCATACCTGAGCGTATGGAAATCAAACACTCCGTTTGGAGTGAGGTTTCAAAATACGCGAAGCCTAATGCCATCTTAGCCTCGAACACCAGCAGCCTCAGCATCACAGAGATAGCTAAAGTCGTGGCAAACCCACAACGCTTTGTTGGAATGCATTTCTTTAATCCACCCACAGTAATGAAACTCGTCGAGATAATTCCCGGTGAAAATACATCCTCTGAAACGTTGGCTGTTGTCAAAGTTCTAGCGGAGACTCTAGGAAAGACTCCAGTGGTTGTTAAACGAGATGCGCCTGGTTTCATCGTTAACCGAGTTCTCATCACATACTTGAATGAGGCAGCGAAGCTCCTCTCTCAAGAGTATACGAAGGAGCAGATCGATGCCTCCATGCAACATAAAGCGGGAATGCCGATGGGTCCCTTCATGCTCGCAGACCTCATTGGACTAGATATCACCTATAACATCCTTCGGGTGTTCGAAGCAAACCTCGGAGAGACCTACAAAGCAGCGAACCCGATAAAACAACTCTTCGATCAAAGAAAGCTTGGCAGAAAAACTGGAGAAGGATTCTATCTTTACGGTAAACCGGAGGTGACTCAGGATCAGGCGAAGGGCTTTGACATTAACCTCCTGCTAAAACCATTCATAGCCGAGGCAGAGAAATTAGTCATAGAGGGCGTAGCTGACCCTATTTCGATAGACCTCGCTCTCAAACTCGGTGCAAACATCCCTCTCGGTCCCTTTGAGCTTAAAGCGCGTATTGAGACTGGATTTGGCGTTGAGGAAAAACCTGTTTTAACAGAAGTGAAAAACAACGTCATGAAGATCACCTTAAACAGACCAGCGAAGCTCAACTCCATCACTACAGAGATGCTTAACTTCGTCGCCGAAGCAGTCGAGGAAGCCAATATCGACAAGGCTGTGAGATGCATAGTAATCACAGGCGCAGGTGACAGAGCTTTTTCCGCTGGGGCAGACATAGACGAGTTTAGCAAACTTACCTCTGCACAGGCATTTATCTACAGCCAGAATGGACACAGGGCGATGCTTAGGATCAGGAACTCGATTAAACCTGTTGTCGCGGCGATCAATGGTTTTGCACTCGGTGGTGGATGTGAACTTGCCTCATGGTGTGACTTCAGATTTGCAAGCGATAAAGCAAAGCTTGGTCAGCCAGAGTCAAATCTCGGTGTTATCCCCGGCTGGGGCGGTACCCAGATACTAGCAACGCTCGTAGGCGATCAGAAAGCTAAGGAGCTCATTGTGACGGGTGACTTGATTACCTCAGAAGAGGCAAAACAGATTGGGCTCGTCGATAGAGTACTACCAGCCGCTGAATTCAGCGTTAAAATTGAGGAGCTGACTGCTAAATTAGCTGCAGGGTCACCAACTGTGATTGCTGCAGTGAAAAAACTGATCAATCCTCTCCCTAGCGACGAATCCCTAAAAACCGAGTCTGAGAAGTTCTCTAAGCTTTTTGAGACAAAGGACTATCGTGAAGGAGTGGCTGCCTTCAAAGAGAAACGTAAGCCGGTCTTCACTGGCGAATAGTTCTAAAGTGGTTTGAAGCCGAGGATCGATTTTTCCCCTTCCTTTATAATTGATAGAGCTACTTTACGACCGATCTCGTAACTCTTCGCACCATTTACGAGAATGAGTCCCGAGAT
>CAZIAF010000049.1:0-12409 GCA_964537625.1 uncultured Candidatus Bathyarchaeia archaeon | reverse complement strand
GTGAGTCGTAGAGGGCAGCGGGGTGGCCGGGCAACCCGAAGACGTGGCTAATGCCCTCCACCTCCAAGCCATCTACAACTATGTCCCATGAACGCTTACCAGACATACATATAACCCTGAGGAAAACTGGGCGATATAGGATAAAAAACTCTAGCTACTGTCGTGGCTTAGGTTGGGGGATCTCTTCTTCCTCGTCTTCATCGTCACCCTTACCACCATAGATGAACTGGAGGTCGTCAAAGCTGAGCTTCTCGCCTGCAGCTAACTTGCGTTGAGCCTCCTGACGTAGAACATCTACACGAGCGTTGATCTGAGCCATACGACCCCGCTCCTCCCTCATATCCTCGGTTCTTAAGCCTTCGCGGATGCCCTTGATCTGACTCATAACGCTATCGAGTTCACCCTCGACTTTCTTAACCTCATTGATATATTCAACGAACTTAGTGTGAGCTTTATTCGCCTTTTCTCTCTCATCATCCGCCTTGTGGTGGAGGAGAAGCATCGCTTCATGGTGTTTTTGGCTCTCCTCGCGGAATTGATTCATCTCGTCTCTGATCTGACGGATTCCCATTTCGGTTGCCTTCGCCTCGGCGGTAGCCTCCATCGTGGCTTCGGTCCGTTTCGGCGGCTTCTTGAATGTGCTTAGTCGCCTTCTAAGAGAATTAGCGCGTTCAACGAGTTCGAGCTCCCTTTCCCTATCGAGGAGGTCTCGAGTTGGGGTCGTCATTACCTCCCATTCGACGCTGTTTAGGTCGCGTTCGACGCGTCTCTTTTTGGGAAGTTCACGGTAGCCCTGTTGAACCTCTTGTTCAATACCAGCGAGTTTCTTGCGTTTCTCATCGAGCTGATCATAAAGAGGCTGAAGTGCCGCCTTCACCTCAGCGACGCGGGTGTTTATCTTATCCCGTTCCTCTTTGTGCTTCAGTGCCTCCTCTCGCATCTTATGAGCCGATTCGTTAATTCTGTCGCGCTCATCGCGCCAACGGTTGACGTGTTCATAAAGTTCGCTCCGCTTCCTACGAAGCTCAGAAGCCATGTTCTCAAGCTGGTCGAACTTGAGGTCGTTGCCAGACATCAGCAAATACACCACGTTGGGGGTCTCAGACCTACGCCTACTATTCACAACGCCTCTTATTCAAAAAGGAATCGGCGTAAAATGGTGGGTTACAACGAAAAATGAGTTTTTTTAACTACTTCATACTGCTAATAAGTCAAATTATACATCTAGCAAAGCTATCTACATCTTAGATTTATTTCCAACGATCGTTTGCTAGCTACTAGGTAAGTTCAATGAGTCAACAATCAGTTCATCTCCACTCAGGTGCGCATGCGAGTTCTCGATGAAGGATGTCCCTAAGAATCAATTCGCTCAGTTGCCCCCTTTTTCTATAACATACATTATTGACAAAGAGAACTAAGTCGAGTTTATATGACGGAGTGCTTCATGGCAAGAGTTACATATGCGCTCTGGGAAGGAGTTTACCTATTCTTCTTCCTCATCCATCTCAGGTTTAGACGTCTCGGTTGTGGTCTTTTTTCCGAAGCCCACTATGAGGTTCACTAGCTGCTTCTGATCGACTTCTGCGAGACTCCTCCAATCCATGTAGAGAACACCCTTTTCGTCCTCGCCGAGGTATCCCTGCTGGATGTAGCGATCGATGCTCAGCTTAATGCGCCAACCTGGTAGCTTCTCCTGTAAAAGTTTCTCCACATCAGTACGAGGCGCTTTCCCTTGCTTACTGATTATGTAGGCGATGGAGACTGCGAGTCCGGCTATGTCGTCTACACGCCAGCCGATGGTCTTCGCAGATTTTTGGTCGATGCTTCCCCGCATCGTTATGTAGAAGCGGGCGTCGGCGAGCTGGGACTGGTCTGGTTCGACAACGTTTGGGTCGTCGAGAACTCTTGTGACTTGAATGTCGAGTGGCTGGAGCTGCTTATCGAGGACCTCTAGAACACTTTGCCAGTCAGGGCCAAGCTCCTGACGAAGTTCCCATCCTCGTACGCCTGGGAGTCTATGATGCTGGAAGAACAGTAAGTGGACTGCGTCCTTTATCTTACGTGTGTACCCGGCCTCGGATCTCACTCTTTTCGCCATCGTCTCCACTCCTCATAGTCGATAAGGGTAGGTATACTGATCATCGCCTGTCTCGTATCGGGGCGGGGTGTCTCGTTATGTATAATCTCTACTTTATCGCCGAAGCGATCGGACTCGATTCTAGCATAGCCGTAGCTGACCAAGAAGACCGTAAGGTAGCTTCGCTTGACGGTCTCATCATAGCTGCCGGCGCCTATCCAGTCCCAGTAAGCTATGCTGCCGCCCTCATTTACCCTTTCTCCAAGTTCAATCCAGAAGGCCTCCATCATATCTGCGAAACCTTCAACTGGGAGGATGCCAAGCTCACGTGCTTCATCCATAGTCGCTGTACCTGCGTCGATGAGCTGAAGTTGAGGGTTCTTCCATCTCTCAGCCATAGGGATGAGGTCTGTCCAATAACCAAGGCTCCCTGCTAACGTCTTAGCGCTGAGCTGTTCCATCTGAACCATGGGATGCCAACTCTTGAGGAAAGAGTCAGCAATAGCGCTGATATCCATGCGCTGGATCTGTTGGTTAAGAAGGAATGGGTCCTTGTAGAGAGTTGTGCTCTGATGCTGAATCCACTCGTTCTGGCGGAGGAGGACATCGCTGAGGCCCCGAATAGCAGCAGCGTCAGTGCAGAAGTCCTTGAGATTCACCGTCTCCGGATAGTAGCGGCGGATGACTTCTAGCATGTAGTCGATGTCGACGGCAAAAGGTTCGACGCTGCCTGCCTGGACAGACTTGCAGAGGCTAATTACTCCCTCAAGTTCATCTCTTTTCTTTCTGCTACTCAATCTTCCACCAGCCTTACCTCGCTCGTGTCTTCGGTTTTATGGATCATGATTATGTGGACGTCCTTCCCCTTGAAGGTGACTTGGCTCGGGGTGATAGCCATGTACTGATCTTTGGTCCCCTCCATTGTACTCACTATAAACTCTGAGACGACTTCCTTGTTCTTGGGGTCCATGTGGAGGTCGAACTCGTCGATGGCGCGGAAGGGGCTGAGAACGTTCTGCTGGAGGGCGAGAAGGAACGCCATGACGCTGGTGCTTCTTTCGCCTCCGCTGTGGGTGTATGGATCGAGTCTCGACAGCTGACCGCCCTTGAAGCTTACATAGATCTCTAAACCGGCTTCCTCTATGTCGGATGGATTGATAAGACGGACCTCACCTCGTGCCTGCAGCATACTCAATAGGCTTTGGTATCGAGCGTTAACCTCGTCGAGGAGGCTTCTAATTACTTCACTCCATTTGCGGGTACGTTCCTCGATCTCCGTCATAACCTGGCGGCGGTCTTCCTGAACCTGTGCTACCTTCTCCTGTATCTCCTTGTATGTATTGTTGTAGGAATCATACATTTCCTCAGCGTCCTCAGGGACATCGGTAAGGCTCATGAGGATGCCGCTCGTCTTCCTTATCTCGTTGAGTATGTCGTCGCCGGTTCTTCCGGTCTCGACGCGTGGGCCCTTGATCTGGGCTTCGGCTTCAGCGTCGAGGCGCTCCTTGTTTACTCGGTCGATCTCTGTTTTTAGATCTTCAATGCGGCGTTTGAGGCGACCACGCTTGTCTTTGAGGAGGGCGAGTTGGATCCTGCCCTCAACGTGCTGGTCGGTTGCAGCGTCAATCTTCACTCGAGTGATCTCCATATCATCCGTGACCTGAGAGACTGCAGCTTCGGCGTCGGTGAGTTGTTTGCTTATAGAAGTAAGTTTGCCCTCAGCGTCTCCGCGTTGGTTGAGAAGCTCGGAGCTCCAGTTATTGAATGTCTCGAATTGGGTCTTTTCAAGCTCATCTATGAGGTTAAAGTAGTCATCGAGTTTAGTCGGTCCCTTCTTGAGGCGTTCCCTGAGGGTCTGAGAGGCGATCTCGAGACGCTTCCTTTGTTCGCCGTTGCTATTAAGCATCCTGTCGATGTTCAGAAGACGATCCTTAGTGAAGTTGATGCTATACTCACTAACGCCGAGAGCTCGCTCAGATTCGATGCGGCGCTCTATAAGCTCCATCCATAGGGTACGAAGACGCTTCATGTTGCCGTCTGAGTCGACCACAGCTTTAGAGAAACGGTTCATTTCTTCCTCAGCTGTGAAGAGATCGGAGTCAGCCTTGTCAAGCTCCTGCTCGAGCCCTTTGACTTGAGTTTCTAGTTGAAGGACACGGCTCCACGCCATCTCACGTTGAAGAAAGTTCATGCGGGTCTGGAGCTGACGTTTCTCGTGCAGTCGCTCGTTCTGTTCCCGCCAGTATTGAAGTGTCTCCCGAGCGCGATCTAGGAGTTGATTTAGACTCTGCTCCTCGCTAAGGATACCGCCGAGGCGTTGTTTTGCTTCGACTACGTCGCGGCGGAATGTGTTGAAACCTACAGCTTCCTCGAGCATGACTAAGCGGTCCTGGGGACTGAGGTTGGCGAATCGACCGGGCATGTTCTGGTGCATTATAATGAGCATATTGTCTGGATCGAATCCGAAGCCTTGGAGGAGCTCGACGACTTCAGCCTTGGTGACATTACGCTGATTGAGTTCGAAGCTGTATTTGCCATCTTTCCTAATATTACGGGATAGACGAACCTCGTCGACGTTAAAGTTAGGAACGGGACGCTGACCATTTTCACGAGGGGAGTTATCGAGGATGAGGCTTACCTCGGCTTGGTCCTGATCCCAGCGGATGAGGTCACTGAGCTTTTTACTACGTTCGGTGTAGGTATCGCCGAGGGCAACGCAAATAGCGAGAAGAAAGCTGCTTTTTCCAGATCCGTTGGGTCCGCAGACTACGTTAACACCATCTCTGAGCGGTATGCGCGCATACTCGTAAGACATGAAATTCTTGATAATGACCTCCTTGATGAGCATCAGCGACCTCCTTTGACTCCTCTGTGTTACAGTCCTCTATTTTTAAACCTACCCCGACGGTTTCCAGTGGGGTGAATGAAAGTGGAGGTTAAGGGTTGCCCTTAAACCTTTTACCCGCCCAAGGGCGGGGATTCTATATGGTCGACCTAACAAGGGAACTACAGGGGGAGGTGCTCCGAATCCACAGCGAGGCAGTGGTTGTGGATACCCATTGTGACACATTGATGTCACTCATCAGTGGAGGATATGGACAGCCTGCACCAAGGAGACTCGGGGAGAGAAGCAACAAGGGACACCTAGATTTACCGCGAATGAAGGACGGTGGCGTTGATTGCCAGACATTCGCCATATACACTGGGCGTAGAGAAGGACAGATAGACGCTCTCCTTCTAGCGAACCAAATGACGGACATATTCTACAGAGAGATGGAGGTGAACAAAGGGGGGATCGTTCCCGTCGTCAATGTTGGTGGGATACTATCCGCGAAAGAGAAGGGACTATGCTCAGGACTCCTAGCTATCGAAGGTGCTGAACCCCTAATGGGGGACCTTGCGGTGCTTAGAAACTTCTACAAACTAGGAGTCCGAATGATCAGCTTCACTTGGAACTGGCGAACACCTTTCGCCGATGGATTGTCAGCATCAAGGGCTAACAGTAAACTCACAGATCTTGGAATAACAGCGATCGAGGAGATGGACCGCCTCGGCATTATACTTGACACCAGCCACATAAGTGACACATGCTTCTGGGACGTCAACGATGTCAAGAAAGGCCCCTTCATAGCAAGCCACAGTAATAGCAGAGTGATTTGCGACCACAGGCGAAACCTTACAGATGATATGCTAGTAGCGCTAGCTAACCATGGCGGAGTGGCAGGAATGAACTTCGCACCCGACTTTGTTGCAAAGGAAGGCGCCAACGTTGAAAAACTCGTAGACCACATCGACCATATTGTTAAGAAAGTGGGGCCAGACTATGTTGGCTTGGGCAGCGACTTCGACGGCATAGGGACCCCCCCAATCGGTTTGGAAGATGCATCGAAGATATCGAATATTACCCGAGAGCTTGTACACCGCGGATACGAGGAGGGGGATATAAAGAAAATTCTCGGTGGAAACCACCTCAGGGTATTCCGCGAGGTCCTCAAGTAGATGCTTTTTTCTAGTTTTCACGCACAGCAACATATATAGTAACGTTCTAAAGGGAGATACGGCATCAAACTGCAACCTCATTCATCCGCATCAAGCTTAAATGGCGCCAGCTTTTTCCTTCTTTAGGTGAAAGTAATGCCGACGGCTGGAAAAATCTTTGTCTCAACCGAATACAAAAAGTTGGCCGATGTCGCGGTAGCCCTTGAGGGCTACAAGGTTGAGGAAGAGTACGCCGAGGGCGACTTCAAGCTCACTCTGTTGACAGAGGTAGCTAACGTAAGTATAAACGACAGTGTACTCACCGGGCTCTACAGTTACGATCACATAGTCTATAACTACCATCGAGGCAAGGTCGCCCCCGCCGCGGCTACGAAAGAGGTCCTCTTTAGCCTGAATGAACACGAGAGCCGCCTCTACCTCGCAGTCGTCGACAAGAAAGCCATTGCAAACAGGATAACTAATAGACTCAGTGAGATTATCTTCGGTGAGATGGGAGTCATCGTTGAAGCACGCATCCTCCCCGAGACTCTCAAGAAGTTCCACATTGCAAATAAAGAGGGGACAAAAGTCATCTTCTTTGAGAATATGGATATTCCCAACATCAACAAACTAAGTCTCTATGGCCCCGACCTCGTCGACACAAAACTATTCCAAGAGTACGATAAGATCGGCGACCCCTGGTATGTTCTAGCCAAGAGTAAAAAATTCGGTTACACAGTAGGGCTTGTACGTGACGGCTCCGTCACCATCTTCAATACAGTCGATCAGGCCCAATACCTTCAATACGTCCGCGAAGACATCATACCTATGACCCAACCTCCACGAGTCAGGAGCGGGAATTAATGCCTGACAAGCAACTCGATTGCACCGGTCTTTTCTGCCCAGAACCCGTTTTCCGTACCCGCCTCGCCCTCGACGAACTAAAACCAGGAGAGACCCTCGAAGTTACCGCCGACGACCCTGCTGCTTATGAGGACTTAAGCCGCCTCGCCAAACGCCTCGGTAACGAGATTGTGAGCCTTACGAAGGAGGGCGACGAAACAATCATAGTAATCCGGAAAAAAACAGACTAACAAACGTTCGAACAAATAATAGCCATTTGCACCGTCTCGAACACTTTTTCAACCCCAATACAGCAAATTACCTCATGAAACGAGTGTTAATCGACACCGACGGTGAGTTCGATGACGCCATGGCTCTAATTCTAGCTCACAAATCTAGAGACCTCAAAGTTGAAGCCATAACAACCCTCAGCGGCATCAGAAACCACAGAGACTCCACAGACAATGTGCTAAACACTATTGAACTCCTCAACTGCGACACTCCAGTCGCAGAAGGTTTGCAATCTTCTTTATCCCAGGACCTCACCGACACCCGTAAAAAGATCTTAAACATCTGGACGAAAGGCGGCAGAACCACAACCAAGGAGACCAGGAAACCAAAACTTAAGCCAGTCAATGAAGATGCTGTAACTCTCATGATTAGGACTGTGATGGAGAACCCCGGGGAGATTACACTCATCACACTCGGCGCCCTTACTAATGTAGCTGTAGCCCTACTCCGCGAACCCCGCATGGCAAAAAACGTAAAGGAAGTCTATACCATGGGTGGCGCTGTTCTCAGCCCCGGTAACACTACCCCCGTCGCCGAATTCAACATCTGGGGCGATCCACTCGCCGCTAAAATCTTCTACAACTCAGGTATGCACATCATAATGATCGGTCTCGAGGTCTACTACCAACCTGTGTTAACTGCCGAGGAGTGGAATAAGGTAAAAATCGCTAACCCCGCAACCCAATACACTTTCGACAACTTTGACCCCTGGCTCAAATATCTCTACAGTCTTCACCCCGACTGGAAAGGGGGATTACAGATAGGAGACGCCCTCACCGTCGGGGCTGCCATCGATAAAAATCTCATTAAATGCAGAAGATGCTACATCGACGTTGAAACCAAGGGAGATATCACCATGGGGCAAACCGTTGCCTACGGTCTGTCACCACGACATCCAACTCTCAAACCTCTCAACACAGACCTAGGCGTCGACTCCGACTGGAAAAGGTTCAATAAGCTCTTTACAGACTGCATCGCATCATAACCTAGACTCTTAACGACGTTTACCCACTCATTCAACAACATATTTGCCAAGGTTTTAATCTCCCAAAGTTCCCCACACAATCAAAGGCGAGTGAAATGAAAG
This sequence comes from uncultured Candidatus Bathyarchaeia archaeon, assembly GCA_964537625.1. Classification (GTDB taxonomy): domain Archaea; phylum Thermoproteota; class Bathyarchaeia; order TCS64; family TCS64; genus UBA8941. Next base: position 4,133 of record CAZIAF010000049.1, on the reverse strand, counting down.
TCTACATGGACCATGGGTCAGGCTGCCCAGTTGACATTAACGTCCTCGAGGAGATGAACAGGACGGCTTTAGAGATCTACGGCAACCCTAGCAGCTACCATAGTGCTGGATTCACCGCCCAGAAGACTATAGCAAAGGCTAGAGGACAGGTCGCCTCCCTAATTGATTCCGAGCCCGAGGAGATATTCTTCACAGCCTCAGCCACCGAGGCCACCAACCTTGCCCTAATCGGTGGAGCCCAACGCTTCAAGAATAAAGGTAACCGTATAGTCATTAGCGCCATCGAACACATTACAACAATCAATGTTGCTAAGGAGCTCAGCCGTCAGGGCTTCGATTATCAGACTGCCCCAGTCGATAGTCAGGGCATCCTCAAGCTCGACAAGCTCGAGGAACTCGTCACTGACAAGACTTTGATTGTCAGCGTCATGACCGCTAACGGGGAGATGGGCACCATCCAACCCATTAAGGAGGCCGCAGATATCGCCCACAGTAAAGGTGCATTACTGCACACCGATGCTACAGCTGCTCTCGGAAAAATCTCTCTTAACCCAAACCAACTCGGTGCAGATATGATGACCCTAAGCAGCAATGACATCTACGGCCCTAAGGGTGTCGGAGCGCTCTACCTACGAAAGAACCTCCGCGTTCGCCCCATCATAATTGGCGGAGGACAGGAGCAGGGCATACGAAGTGGAACAGAGAACACCCCTGGCATCACTGGCTTCGGAGTCGCAGCTGAAATTGCCAAGAGGGAGATGCCTGAAGAGTCCAGACGTCTCGCCGTCCTACGCGACCGCCTAACAAAAGGTATCCTTACTACAATTCCCGAAGCCTACCTCAATGGTCATTCAACACTAAGACTCCCCCATAACGCCAACATCCGCTTCAACTATATCGAAGGGGAAGCCCTAGTCTTAAGCCTCGACAATGAAGACATAACCGTAGGCACAGGCTCAGCCTGTGCTGCTAAGACCCTTGAACCAAGCGCATGCCTCCTCGCAATGGGCCTCAAACACGAGGAAGCCCACGGAAGCCTCGTATTTACCCTCGGCAAACAGAATAATAATGACCAGGTAGATTATGTAATAGACAAGCTTCCAGGGATAGTCAAACGACTCAGGGTAATGAGTCCGCTGACCCCGGAGGAGCTGAAGTAAAGTGTATAGCGAAAAAGTACTCAGCCATTTCAGGAACCCGCACAACGTGGGGGAGATAAAGGACGCTGATGGCGTAGGCTCAGTTGGCAACCCCGTCTGCGGTGACATGATTACCATGTACATCAAGGTCAAAGATGACAAGATCGAGGACATAAAGTTCAAGACATATGGATGCGGCGCAGCCATAGCTACAAGCAGTATGACTACCGAACTTGCCAAAGGCAAGACCCTCAAAGAGGCGATGGAGATCACCCGCCAAAGCGTCGCAGACGCTTTGGATGGGCTCCCACCTGTTAAAATGCACTGTAGCAACCTCGCAGCAGACGCTCTCCATGAGGCGATTAAAGACTATAGAAAGAAGGAGGAGGAAGAGAAGAAATGAAGGAAAAAGTTGTAAAATGCCCGATGTGTGGCTTTCCCAAAGGCGAAGCATGTGATCTTATGGTTAAAAAAACCGAGGAAAAGGACATTATCTGCTGCTGTGAAAGACTTCAGAATAGAAGCGTTATTAAGTAGTAAGTAGTGGATAAATCAATACGTTTCGGGGACTCTCTTTTGAATAAGCAAAAACTAGCATCCGGACTTTCTGCGGCTCTCAACGCTCCTTTGATTACGCTTGTAACATTCATACCACTCATCATTGCCTACGCAAAGGAGAACGCACTCTTGTTAGCAGGTATAACAAGCTTTTTCGGGTGCTTCCTTCCCTTGGCTATGGTCTATATGCTTCTTAAACTTGACCTCATTAAGGACTTTTATGCCTATGAAAAAGATACCAGATATATTCCGTTCCTCTGGACGACGCTTTTCTACCTACTGGGAGTCTTAAGTCTCATATACGTTGACTCCCCACCTGCCGTAACTGCCCTTATGGCTTGCTATTTCGTTAATGGCCTCGTCCTCATGATAATCACCTTGAAGTGGAAAATCAGCATACATGCAAGCGGGATAACCGGCCCATTCACAGCCCTCATCTACCAGCTAGGTTCAACGATGCTTCCTTTGCTGCTTTTAGTTATTCCGGTAGCTTGGGCGAGGGTCGAATTAAAAGCACATACAATTCGGCAGGTAACCGCAGGCGCTATACTAAGTAGCATGCTCACTTGGATCCAGATGAGTTTCTACTTGCACAAGGTTTTCTTCTAATAAAAAAGAGATTAGGTGCTCATTATTTTGTCGCCCATCTCCTGCCCGAAGATGTAGGCTCTCTTTGCCTCGTCTCCGCTGGGTTTGAAGACGAAGTCGATGTCGCACTCTATGATCTGAATGCCAGCGGCTTGCATCTCTGCCTCGACAGTTTTCTTGGCACCTCCTGCCCAACCATAGCTACCGAATGCTGCACCGATCTTATTCAGCGGCTTCAACCCTCTCATGTATGCGAGATAGCTGGCAACTGTCGGGAAAAGGTGGTTATTCAATGTTGGGCTGCCGACGAGGACTGCCTTAGCCTCGAGGATGTCGGCTATGACCTCGCTGTTGTGACTTGAACTCAGAGAGTGGACCCTGACGTTTATCCCTTTCGAAGTCAAACCGTCGGCTATTGCCCTTGCCAAAATCTGGGTGCTTCCCCACATCGTATCGTAAACGATGACTGCCTTCTTCTTCGTTTCGCCGGCGACCCAACCCTGGTAGGTCTTGAGGATCATGCCTGGGTTTTTACGCCAGATTATACCGTGGCTTGGGGCGATCATCTCTATAGGTACACCTTCAAGAGCCTTTATGGCTCGGGCAACGCTCCTCCAGAGAGGCATTAAGATATTCGCGTAGTAGGTTGAGGCCTCTTGCATCAGCTCAGCTTGGTCGACTTCGTCGTCGAATCTACCACTCGAGGCGAGATGTTGACCGAATGCGTCGTTACTTAGAAGCAGCTTCTCCTCGGGGATGTAGCTGACCATAGAGTCTGGCCAATGCGCCATCGGTACTGGGACGAAGTTCATGCTTCTCTTCCCCAATTTGAGGGTTGGTCTCTGCTCGATAGAGGTGATTCTAAGGTCGCCGCCATAGTACTTCTGAAGGCTATTTTTCCCTCGCTCCGTAGCAATAACCTCGGCATTGGGACACGCATCGATGACTTTTCTGATGCTTCCTGAATGGTCTGGTTCGGCGTGGTTGGAAACGATGAAATCGATCTTTTTTGGGTCAATAACCTCGCTAATCCGTGAGACCTGCTCTTCTGCGAACGGTGCTTTGACAAAATCGACAAGAGCTATCTTTTCGTCCACAATGAGGTACGAGTTATAGCTGGATCCTCTGTGGGTTATATAACCGTGGAAGTTACGGATGCTCCAATCGACAGCACCAACCCAATAGATATCTTCTTTGAGTTGAATCAATTTAAAGTACCTTTGAGGTGTCGAGGGAGGGAGTGAATAAAAGGGTTATGAAATTAGCACATCGATCTCGAGTAGGTCGTGAGCAATATCTGTTTCGGGAAAGATCTTCTTCGCCGCCTCGAGTAGGGAAACTGTGTCGGAGTATCGACTACTAATATGAGTGAGTATGAGCCTTTTCACTCCCGCCTTCGTTGCATTAGCAGCTGCTTGGCTCACTGTCGAATGACCATCCTCTTGAGCCCGCTCCAAGAGGTCATCGGCGAAAGTAGCCTCATGGATGAGTAGATCGGCACCTCTAGCTAGAGTGGTTAACTCATCATTAGGCCTCGTATCTCCAGTGTAAACCAACCTTCTACCCGGGCGAGGCGGGTCAGTCACATCCGACGACCGAATCATTTTCCCCTCCATCTCCACGTCTTCACCGTCTTGAAGACGCTTCCACAAAACACCTTCAGGAATCCCAAGGGTTTTCGCTCGCTCAAGATGAAATCGTCCGGGTCTAGGTTTCTCAACAATTGCATAAGACCATGCCTCGAGTCTGTGGTCGGCTCGACAGCACTCGACCAAGTATCCCCTCGCACCTAGCAGGACACCAGGTTCAGATATCTCGTGGACTGACACTGGAAATCCAGGTCCCCCT
>CAZIAF010000048.1:0-12754 GCA_964537625.1 uncultured Candidatus Bathyarchaeia archaeon | reverse complement strand
GCAGTTATACTGGGAATCGATAACGAAGGCGCTAAAGTTTTCTGAAGCCTTTTTTTGAACTATTCGGTTAAAGTTCCCATTTGAGGCTGCTCCACTGGCAGTTGTACTGGGATGAGTAATTCGGTAATGTAATGCGTCATTTGTGGTGGTCGAGGCACCTTCGCAGTCATCTCCATGAAATGATCGAAGCTTTTAACGTCAAAGAGCCAAGCATAGTTCCACTTCTGGTTCTGTGAGCCATGGATCCCCATATACTGGACTCCGGTTTCCTTGCAGGATTTTTGCATTTTATTGTCTTGACTCTTTAGCTCCTTCCTGCTGCCGACCCAGTCGAAGTAGAGGATTACCTTCATCCTTGTTCTCTCGTATGCGTTAGTCATTTCCCATATATTGTTATCGTTTATCAGTGCTCCTTCTAAAGCGATAAACAAAACAATTATTACCAACAGCTGATCCCTTGAACTGTCTAGAGTGAAACGTCATGTACAATGAAGGTGTTCTTAACTCTGCAACCATCGAGGGTATGCTTGCGGCGCCTGGAGAGAAGTGGCATCGCGATTCTCCTGATGTTATTGGGATGTGGTTAGCGGATCCAGACTTTCCGACTGCCCCCTTCATCAAAAAGGCTCTTATCAACGCTGTTCAGGATGAGGACCTACTTTACAACTTCGACATCAACGCCAGGGAGGCAATGACGGAGAGAGTCAACAGGAAGAATGGATTCAAGTTAACGAAGGAGGACATCTACATCACACAGGGAGTCATCCCTGCAATGTGGTTAGCCATTCAGAGCTCTGGCGCGTTGCCCGGCGATGAAATTGTAGTCAACGACCCCATGTACTTCCCTTTCTTCACCGCCGTGGAAACCTGCCACATGAAACCAGCCTACTGGAAACTCCACGAGGATGAAGGTTACAAGTTTGACATAGAGAATCTGAAGAAGGTAGTTAATAAGAAGACCAAACTAATCTTCGTCTGCAACCCACACAACCCGACGGGTCGTGTGATGACCAAAGAAGAGCTCAAGGGCATTGCGGACATCGCTGTCGACAACAAAATCAACGTCATGGTAGATGAATTATGGGATGACATCGTCTTCGATGATAGAAAACACATAAGCCTCGCAACGCTCAACTCTGAGATCGCTGATCTCACAATCACAAGCTGGGGCATCAGTAAGACCTGGGGTCTTCCCGGTCTCCAATGCGGGTACATGGGAGTCACCAACAAGGCTCTGATGGATAAATGCACTAAGATTGCCAAAGGAGTATTGCGTGGCACATCAACGCTCAGCCGCGTCGCGGCCCAAGCTGCATTAGATAGACACAGTGATTACTGGATCAAAGACATCATGAAGCATCTCCATAACATCAGAGGCATCGCAACAAAACGGTTCACCGAGATGGGTTGTACCGTCCCCGAGCTACAGGGCACTTACCTGATGTTCCCCAAATTCAACGTGAAGCTAACCCAGGAGGAACTGCACAAACTTATCCAGGAGAAAGCGAAGGTTGGACTACTTAAGGGCACAGAGTTCGGTCCAGAAGGTGCTATGCATCTCAGGATGACGATAGCCACAAGCGAATCAATTCTCAACGAGGCACTCGACAGAATTGAAAAGGCCCTGAAGACCGTAAACTAAGGTCCTAAAAGGTAAAACCTGTTTTTTTCACATAATAAATTCATTATAATAAAGTTGTACACGCTCTTATGAGAAATGTCTCAGGAGCGCGCCTTATAGAATTAAAAAAATACTTCTAGTTCTTCTTCTTACCCCGAGTAAGGCCCCTACTTTTTTGACCAGCAGATGTGATACCACGCTCCGCTCTGCCCTTCTGACCCTTTGTGATCTGCTTAGGCTGAGGTACTTTGATTTCGTTCTCCTTCGCCGCAGAGATGAAATCCTTAAGGATTTCTATGTTCTCCTCATGGCTTGACTGCCTACGGGCGTCTACAGGTATACCGAAAATTTTAGCTTCACCGGGTGTCAATCCAGCGGATTGGATCTCTGATACACTGAAGCCTCGGCCCTCCCTGACGGTGACGGGTTTGAATATCATGGGGGAGATGAATCTTGCCAAGTTGGTCACCTGTAGCTTTTCTGCTTCCGCGTGCGAGCGCTTGGGCCACCGAATTTTTTCGGTTCCTTCCTTCGCGCGTCTCCGCTAAGCATAGTTCGATCGTGTTCAAGGAATGTGCTCTTGAGTTTTTTACTCTTCGTGTACTTGACGAGGCCCTGGGCGAGTCCCATTCGCGCGGCCTCCGCTTGACCTAGGAGTCCTCCACCTTGGAGAGAGATATCAACATCGACCTTTGATGCGACGTCCCCTGCGATGAGAACGGGTTCCATTATCATCTCGCGAGCCATGAGGGGCTCGTGTAGTTGTATTGGAACGTTGTTGATCCTGACACGGCCTTTACCCTCTGTGACGACAACGCGGGCTTTAGCGGTCTTTCTCTTGCCTGTGGTGAGGACTGGTTTCCTCTTTGGTGTTGACAATTTATTCTACTCCCTTTTTATTCCAGCCGATGCTCTCAGCGAGCTCGCCAACAGTCACATACCTGCGGTTAAGTTTACTGCTGTGGCACTCGGGTAAGATCTGCTTTTCGGCCTTCTCGAACTCGTCTGGGACTCCTATGTGGACGTGAAGCCTCTTGTATGCAGCTATACCCTTGGGTATTCTGTAGGGAAGCATCCCCCGAACTGTACGACGTACGATCTCGTGAGGCCTCCTGTGGTGGACTGGGCCCTTCCCGAAACCACCGACCTTTAGGAACTCTTTCCACTCTTCGATTAGCTTGTGCTTGTTGCCGGAGATAACGACGTTCTGTGCATTCACGACCTCGATTGTTTCACCGGTCAGAAGTCTCTTGGCTAAGATACTTGCCATTCTGCCTAATATGAGGCCATCTGCGTCTATGATTGTCCTTGTGCTCATTGCTGTTCAACCTATTCATCGGCTCAAGCTGCCTGATGCACCCTGCCTACATCACGTCTATAATTATAAAGGTTTTCCAAAGGTTGATGCTCAAGTCGGAACCGTGAAAATTACGTAGCGTGTGCTTGATTCTCGGTGGCGACTGCCGCGGTCGTAGCCATACAGATTCACTTTGTTTTCAAATGATGCATGTCTTTAAGGTTTAGCGACATTTAGGCGACAAACTATTTAGTTATATGATGAACTCGACCTTGCAGCCGACGCGGCTCTTCGCTGCTTCGAAGCCCTCTGTCGCCTTCTCGAGGGGTAGCTTATGTGTTAGTAGTTCCTTCACCTTGACAGCACCAATTTTCACAAGTTTTATAGACTGGTCGAAATTCTCTGGCTTCGCGTCATATGCACCTTGGATAGTTACCTCACGGCGGACAACCTGAGTCATCGGAATCTCGACTGACCTCCCAAAGATTCCGATGACTGTGACCTGACCGCGTTTCTTGACGATTTGAGTAGCTTGGGCGACAGCAGGTGGTGCGCCTGTGGCAACGAAAGCGATGTCCGCGCCTCTGCCGCTAGTCCAGTCAAACACCATGTTGACTAGATCTTCCTGTTCGACGTTCACTGTCTTGAATCCCAGCTTGTGAGCGATCTTAAACCGTTCTATGTCGACATTGACCCCTGTAACTACTACCTCGGCTCCTGCGAGCCTGAATATTTGAGCGCTGAAAAGGCCGATAGGCCCACAACCTTGAACAACGACGAAATCACCGAGCTTAGTCGATGTTATGTCTTTAACGAAGTGAAGGGCGTTGCTGAGGGGTTCTATTAAGGCTCCCTCCTCGTAGCTCAGCTCATCGGGGAGTCTGTGGAGGAGTTTGTAGGGGACTGAAACATACTCTGCCATTCCGCCATCTGTGTGTATGCCGAAGAGGGTGGAAGCGTCGCAGAGATTCTCTTGACCAGAACGGCAGTAGACACATTTGCCACATGCTTTTACCGACTCAGCGAGAACTCGGTCATCAACCGAATAACTTTTCACATCTGAGCCCACTTCTGTGATTCTGCCTGAGAACTCATGCCCCATGACAACGGGGAGTCTCATCTTGGAGTAAGCTGGTGTGTATTCGTAGATACCGAGGTCGCTACCGCAGATTGCAGCTGCCTTGACCTCAATCAATACATCATCCGAATTAAGTTTAGGTTTGGTTACTTCAGTAAACTCGACTCCGGGTTCCGGTTTGCGCTTGACGATGGCTTTCATAGCTGCACCTTAATGAAGGTAGGATGTTAATCCCTGCTTAAACGCTTCCTAGACGGGCAACACTCTAATTCCACCCCCACGCATCTCATTGAGAAACCTATGATAGACGCTGAGAGGCGGGTTCTAAAAGCCTTAGACTCCGAGGGGCTTGTCGATTACTTGTGTGAGCTTATTTCGATCCCCAGCGTCGGCGGACAAGAGACCGAGGGGCAGAAAAACATCGCTGCCAAGATGAAGGAGCTAGGTCTCGATGTAAAGATATGGGATATCGACTTCGAAAAGCTTCGCATTCATCCGGCCTTCAGCATGCCCATCGAACGTAAGGAAGGCGTTGGCGTTGTAGGCTCCTGGGGAGGAATAAAAGGTAGGAGCCTGATCATCTGTGGACACATAGACGTAGTATCTCCCGGAGACGAATCGAAGTGGAATTACGCACCTTGGAAAGGGATCTTTACAAACGGCAGGGTTTATGGACGCGGCTCTGCCGATATGAAGGGCGGTATTGTCTCTGCATTATACGCCATCAAGGCGATAATTGACTCAGGTATTCCACTGAAAGGTAAGGTGATGCTAGAGACCGTCATCGGCGAGGAGGACGGAGGTGTTGGAGCGCTGGACGCTATCCTAAGAGGCTACAAGGCTGACGCTGCAATAGTTCCTGAGCCTAGCGAACTTAACGCTGTCCCAGCTCACGCTGGAGTTATGGCCTTCAGGGTTACAATTCATGGCAAGGCGGCTCATGCCAGCCTACGTGATGACGGAGTCAGCGCAATCGACAAATTCCTAATAATTTATGATGCCTTGAAGCATCTCGAGGAGGAGAGGAATGCTCGAATTAAAGACCAGCTCTATGTCCATTATAAGATACCGTCTCCACTCAGTATCGGTAAGATAATCGGGGGAGAATGGCCTGGGACTGTTCCGGAGAACCTCTATTTTGAGGGACGCGTAGGCGTTCACATTGATGAGACCTGCGAACAGGTTAGGAAGCAAGTTGAGGCCGCAGTTAGGAACGCAGCGGATTCAGATATGTGGCTCAAGGATCATTTACCGAAGGTCGACTGGAGCGGCTATCGATTCGATCCCGCAAAGATACCCGCGAACCACCCGATCATGGAAACGGTCAAGACCGCATTCAAGGATGTGACAGGTACGCTTCCCATAGTCGAAGGCAAGACCTATAGCAGCGACATGAGACTACTAATAAACCTCAGCGGTACGCCGACGATGATATTCGGCCCCGGAGAACTTAGGCAAGCCCATTCCGCCAACGAATCAGTCAGCGTCGAGAACCTCGAGATAGCAGCTAAAACGCTTGCTCTATCGATCCTCCGATGGTGTAACGGATGAACAAGCTTGGGCTCATCATCAACCCTGTAGCGGGTATTGGTGGCCGCGTCGGCCTCAAGGGAAGCGATGGCGTCGAGGCGCTGATGAAAGCGAGGGAGCTAGGTGCAACCGAGATCGCTCAAGGTAGAGCAGTCGAGGCACTGAAACACTTAGCTTCTCTCAAGGACCAAATCGAGTTGATCACCTACCCCGGTGAGATGGGGGAAGACGCAGCAAAAAAGGTCGGTTTTAACCCAAAGATTATCGGAAAAATAAAAACGGGGGAAACTACCTCCAAAGACACAAAGACAGCCGCATCCGAGATGGTTCATCTGGGCATAGACCTCATCCTCTTTGTGGGGGGCGACGGCACCGCCCGTGACATCTGCGAGGCAATAGATGGTAGTATACCCGTCCTAGGCATCCCGTCCGGTGTCAAGATCCACTCGGGGGTCTACGCCGTCTCCCCTGCTGCAGCAGGCGAACTCGCTACCAAATACCTTAGAGGAGATATTACTTCTATTCAACAGGCGGAGGTCATGGATATCGATGAAGAAGCCTTCAGGGAGAACAGGCTCAGTGCCCGGCTCTATGGTTACCTTCGTGTTCCTCAAGAGGATGCCTATATGCAGGGTTCTAAGGAGGCGAGCTCCATCCAAGAGGAGGAGAACCTTAAGGCTATAGCCGCCGACCTCGTCGAAGATATGAGACCTGATGTTTTCTATATTCTTGGTCCAGGATCAACGATAAGCAGTGTGGCTAAGCACATTGGCATCGAAAAGACGCTTCTCGGAGTTGACGTAGTTCAGAATAAGAAGATAATCGCCTTGGACACTAACGAAGCCCAGCTACTAATGCTAATCAAAGGCGGGAAAGCAAAGATCATTGTTACAGTTATCGGTGGTCAGGGCTTTGTCTTCGGGAGAGGAAACCAACAGATAAGCCCAATGGTGATTCGTGCCGTCGGCAGGGATAACATTATCATAGCAGCGACGCCAGCGAAGCTCGCTACCCTTCATGGTAAACCTCTGCTAGTTGACACCGGCGACAGTTACCTCGACGAGGAGTTAACAGGCTACACGCGTATCGTCACAGATTATGGACGCCGAGTAGTCTACAGAATTAAAGCTAGCTGAACCACAGTAAATTTTTAAAAAAATATTATTTCATAATATTAAAATTTCAAAATAAAATGCTACTTCGGTTTGTAAGGGCCGAGGTATTCCTCCTGTAAGATGTTACCTCCATCAATAACTATCTCCGAGCCTGTAAGATAACTCGACTCATCCGAAGCGAGGAAAAGAACGAGGTTACCAACGTCCTCGGGAGACCCCTGTCGACACATCGGGATCTTCTTACCGAATTCCTGCATCGCGGTCTCAACGTCCTTGCTATCTTTGCTCCCCCTTATTCCGAAGGCACTCGGGCTGTGGATGTAGCCAGGAAGTATGCAATTAACGTTGATCATATACTGAGCTGTCTCGAGCGCCAGCGATTTGGTGAAGCCAATTACCGCAGCTTTCGATGAACCGTATGCGGTCTGCCCACCTGCAGGTGTCCCGACTAATGGACCCGTCACGCTACTAAGGTTAATGATCTTGCCATACCTGCGATCCATCATTCCAGGCAGAACAGCTTTAGCGCACCGGAACATTCCGAAGACGTTGATTTCGAAGAGTCTGTGGAGGAACTCTTCATCCATCTCGACGAGTTTTCGCCTTGGATAAACCCCGGCATTGTTGACAAGAACATCGACTCGGCTATGGTCATTGATGATTCGGCTGAAGGCTTGCTCGACATCTTTGGCCTTTGTAACATCCATCATATATTCGTGGGTTTTTCCACCGATCTTCTGGAGAGATTCGGCGGTCTGCTCAACTGTGTCCTGTATGTCTGTGAGGCAAACCGTCGCACCTTGGGCAGCTAGTACCTTGGCGATACCTGCGCCTATGCCCTGTGCTGCGCCAGTGACGACCGCGACCTTACCATTCAGCCGCTTCATGTTTTCTTCCTCCTGTATGCTCTCCAGCTCATAGCCCACTTATCAGGATCGTCGAACGATGCTGATTTGACGAGGTGAATCGATGAGTTGTGGGGCGCGTTCTTTAAGACCTCCGGATCCATATACGCCTCTTCACAGACCTTCTTCAGTACCGCTATCCAGTAATCGATATCGGCCTTGCTATAGGTCTCGCATGGCTCAGGTGTGAATGGTTCTGGGACAATCCATGGGTGGTGACTTGTAAAATAGCTCTGAATGCCATAGTCGATGACTCGTCTGTTGACTTCGTTAATTCCACAGCCGGTATCCTTCTTCAACTTCTCGAGGCTCCAGCGGACCTGGTCGATTCGCTTCCCTTGGTAAGGCTTTGTGACGCCGAGGACTTTTTCCATCTTTTTGCTCAGGTACTGGTTATTGATCATGCTGATGTCTGCTGCCTCCCGGAGGCCTTCAGCTCCCATCGCAGTAGCCCAAGCGTATGCTCTCAGTACGACCTGCAGGTTACCGATGAAGTCGCGGATCCTGCCGATGCTATAAGGTCTATCATAGTCAAGGTGATAATTCTCTCCCTTCTTGACAATGATTGGGATTGGGAGGAATTTTTCAAGTTCTTTAGTTACTCCGACAGCGCCCGAACCGGGTCCCGAAGAGCCGTGTGGACTACTGAAAGTCTTGTGGAGGTTGAAAAAACTCATATCGAAGCCAGCGTCTCGGGCTCTCGTGACGCCCATGACGGCATTAAGGTTAGCTTGATCATAGGCGCATAGTCCACCTGCCTCGTGTATTATCTTCGTCCACTCATCGATGTGGCTGTTGAATATACCAGTGTCTTCGGGGTTTGTAATGAAGATCCCCGCAGTGTGTTTCGAGACTGCAGCCTTTAGCGCCTCGACGCTGGGGTACCCTGTCTCCTCGTCGGGGTAGAGGGAGATGATTTTGAATCCTGCAGTTGCTGGGCAGGCAGCATCGCAGGGGTGACTAAAGATCGTAGTGATAATTTCGTCGCGTTGTTTGAGCTCACCATTGAGTTCATGATACTTACGTATAATAGCAGCATTGCTGAAAGCACCAGCGGAGCCTCCCGGCGGCTGGAAGGTAAATGCGTCCAAGCCACTGATCTCCTTAAGATAGATATTTGCGAATCTCCAAGCGATCTCGAGGATTCCTTGAATGGTCTCCACCGGCTGATCAGGATGAATGTTAGCTATCTGGTCTACGAGCACCTCATTGACTTTAGGACTATACTTCATTGTACATGTGCCTACACCGAGGTCGATGTCGGATTCCATACCAAGAGTCATCTGGCTGAGATGAAGCCAGTGACGAAGCGCTTGAGGCTGGCTTATTTCGGGTAGGTTAGGTTTCTCCTTGCGCAACATCTTTCTAGGAATAAATGACTCGGGTTTGCCTACGGTTTTCCTAATCCCTTCCTCAACCCGCGGTATGAGGACACCCCGCTCCCCGACTCGACCAAGCTCTTGGATGAGGGGTTCACTCCAGACAGGCGCATGATACGGACGTACCTTGACTTCAGTCATTTACATACCGCCTCCAGCTCTTCAGCGAATCTATCTATGTCTACCTGACTATGGATCTCGGTTATGCACGTAAGTGCCGATTGTCCGAGTTCAGGAAACTCCCGCGAAATGTCCTTGCCCCCGAAAATTCCCCTTTTTAATAATGCCTTATTGACAGGTGTCACCATCTTGCCGGTTTTGTCGATGTTGAGAATGAGTTCCTTGAAGAAAACGGGGAACAGGATATCTACGCCCTTAATCTCTGCGAGTTTATCAGAGGCATAGTGGCTCTTTTGGATAATTGCCTCTCCAACCTCCCTCATACCCTCAGGGCCGAGGAGACTCATATAGACAGCCGCTATGATTCCATGGAGAGCTGTGGTGGTTCCAACCCAGTCCTTCGCTTTCTCACGTGCCATATAGCTGGTGCGCTCATACCTCGCTTGGCCGAAGCCATACTCACCCTCTTTTATGGTGTCAGTGATACTGATAAGACGGAGTGGATACTCGGCGACGTAGCGCTCCTCGTCACGACTAGCTATGAATCCGGCTAAGCCTCCTCCTACTGTCATGTGGACGCCAAGAGGTTGGACCTCACCGCAAACAATGTCTGCACCGTAATCCGAAGGGGGAGCGAGGATACCTAGGCTTATAGGATCGACGCCCACGACAAACTCGGCCCCTGCTCTGTGAGTGATTTCAGCGATCTCATCGCCTTGGTCCTCAATGGTACCGAAGTAACTGGGGTTCTCAACATAAACGCAGGCAGTCTTATCACTGATCTTCTTCTTGAGGTCTCTTACATCGAGAGTGCCGGTATCTCTCCTATAGGCGATTTTCTTGGTTTTTATTGCGCCGGGCATTTCAGTTGGGTTACAGAAGTTGGCAACGATACTGAGGCGAGCGGGACTCGTATGGACTGGGACAAGAATCTCTTTTCTGCCGGTCATTCGTGAAGCCATCCTGACGGCGTTTCCTGCTGCCGATCCCCAGTCATAGGTGGGTATACCACTAACCTCCATCCCGAGAAGCTCGCAGAGAAGGCTTTGAAACTCCCAATTAGCTTGAAAGCGGCCGAGGTCACTGTAGTAACCGCCGGTATAGGCAGTTAGAAACTCGCTGCGGTGCGCGATCTCGTCACAAACCTGTGGGACAAAGTGATTCCAACAGCCTCCCCCTAAAAAGCTTAGGTGGTCGCTACATGTCCTATTCTTGGAAAGAATCTCATTAACATGCTTTTTTAGGTCGTACTCCGCGGTTAGAGACTCTGGTAGATTCATCTTTCTCTTATATAATAATCGGTCGGGGATCATCTCAGCGTAGAGCTCCTTGGCGCTTTTAGCGCCGATCTCCCGGAGCATCTCCGCCTTGATCTCTGGCACCGAGTTGGGAATATAGGGGTGAGGTTTCAAGGTCAGTCTACTTGTAGGGTAACCTTCGGAACTATATTAGTGACGACGGCGTTTCAACTGGATTTAATAAACCTCATTGTCGAGGCGCGCGCAACGGGGTATGAATGGATGTTTTCACATATCCCGACATTTCTTGAAATTATCGATAGCCTCGTGGAGGTGCGCCGAGGTAGATATTGCATCGATATCATATGTGTTGTTACGAAGTCTGAGGGCATTTACCATTAGGATTTGCTTGGTTGGAGTCTCGAGTAACGTTCCAATTTTAGACACCTCGGAAACACATAATTGATCGTTGTTCTCGCCTCGCTGTGCGAATATAATGGAATTAGAGAGTGGTGAAAAGTATGAATCCATTCTGATTATGTCTAAATAGTGGGATGAAGTTTTATGCCCATGGAATTTGGACTCTATGTTAGACCGGCTGCAACCTACTCGGCGATGGTTGAGCTTGCTCGGTATGCAGAGGAGCTTGGTATCTTCGGAATATTCCTAAACGACCATTTCGAGGGGTTGAGTGGTGATAGGAAGGAGCCGTATCTCGAAGCTTGGACTGCATTGGCTGGCATCGGGGTTGAGACGAAGAAAATTAGGGTTGGCCACATCACCCTCTTTAACAGTATGCGCAACCCAGCGGTTTTAGCGAAGATGATCACAACCCTGGACGTTATTACGGGAGGCCGATATGAGACAATTCTTGGTGCTGGTTGGAATGAGCCCGAGTACCTCGGCTACGACCTGATGGAGAGGGGTCGCGGTATGCCTGAGGCAGGTGAACGTGTCTCCAGGCTTAAAGAGTCTGTTCAGATCCTTCGCGGTATGTTTGACAACGAGGTATTTAGCTTCGAGGGGAAGTACTGGAAGCTGAAGGATGCTGTAAATGTGCCACGCCCGGTACAGAAGCCGATGCGTTTGAGCATTGGCGCTAGGCAGCAGAGAATGATCAGCATCGCAGCTAAATATGCAGATGGGATGAATGGTAGCGGCAACATGAACGCTATCAGGAGTTACTTGAAGATTCTAAGGCTTGAACTGGAGAGAAACAGTCGCCGGATAGAGGACTTCTGGCTCCATGGTTTCGCAACGATTACTCCGACCAAGAGTAAAGCAGAAACGGATGAGTTTCTGAAGAAGATCGCTAAGGAAAAATCGGTTAATGAAGTCGCTGACGACGTTTTCGTCGGGACGCCGGATGTGCTGGTTGAGAAGCTTCGTGCTTGTGAGGACTTGGGAATGAAGATGATGATAGTGATTCCTCGGTCGAACAAGGTGCTGGAGATTAAGGAAACCTGCACAGTCCTCAGGGATGAGGTTTTCCTACAGCTCTAGTTGTAGTTGCAGCGCGCGCATCGAAGGGAAGTTTGTTCAAGTATACTGTTGCTTATGGCATGAATTATGGTTACTCCAAACCTTTTTATTCAGTCCCCGGTTTGGTATGTTTACATCTCTTAAGGAGAATGGAACATGGGGTATTGCTTTGTCGAACCCCCAGTGGGGGAGAGCTAAATGGGGAATCGTATTCTTAGGTTATAGGTTCCCGTCTGAGATAGATTTATTGGATATTAAGAATCCAGTTGAAAGATTTACTTGGAGGTATAATATTTGCCTGAGATGACAGGTGCTGAAGCCTATGTCAAGGCTCTTGAGAAGGAGAACGTCGAGTTTATCTTCGGGATAACTGGTGCCGCCATCATACCCATCTGCGATGAGATGCTTAAGTCAAACATTCGTTACATCGGCGGAGTTCATGAGCAGGGTTCCTCACATATGGCTGATGGTTATGCCCGAGCTTCGGGGAGGGCTGGAGTCGTCCAGGTTACGAGTGGCCCCGGTGCAACTAACATTGTGACCGGCCTCGCAACAGCGCAGCTTGATTCGGTACCCGTCGTGGCTTTCACAGGCCAGGTGCCACGGAGTATGGTAGGAACCGACGCCTTCCAGGAAGTCGACATCATTGGCATCACCGCGTCGGTCACAAAGCATAATATCCAGGTAATGGAGGCAGCAGAGATACCTGGGGCGGTTAAATCGGCATTCTATATAGCTAACACTGGAAGAAAGGGGGCGGTCCTTGTTGACATTCCAAAAGACACCCAGACCGATCGCGCTGACATGGTGTTTCCGGAGAATATCGAGTTCCGCGGATACCACCCAACTATTGAACCCAACCCACAAGAGATACAATGGGCAGCCACCCTCCTTTCTAGGGCGAGAAGGCCAGTAATCATCGCCGGAGGAGGTGTAATTGCCTCCGGCGCGTCAGCCGAACTCGTTGAGCTTGCAGAGATGCTCCAAGC
>CAZIAF010000047.1:0-12814 GCA_964537625.1 uncultured Candidatus Bathyarchaeia archaeon | reverse complement strand
TAACGAATTCTACCTGAGCCAGTTCATGGCAAGAAGTCCTATCAACCCGCCTAAGCGAGTTTGGTTATTCGACACGACCCTAAGAGATGGTGAGCAAACTCCAGGAGTTTCTTACACGATCGATGAGAAGATTGAGATCGCCAGGAAACTAGACGAACTCGGTGTACCAAAGATCGAGGCCGGCTTCGCCATAGTCAGCGAAGGGGAGGCTGAGGCTACTAAGAGAATTGTTAACCTAGGATTGAGTAGCACAATCACAACGCTCGCGAGGCCCCTGAAGGAGGATATCGATAAAGCTCTATGGTGTGGTGTACCGTATATCCATATTTTCATCAGTACAAGTAATCTCCACATCGAGACTATGATGAAGACGACGAAGGAGGAGGTTCTTAGGCAGAGTGTTGAGGGGATCGAATATGCTAGGGATCATGGCGTCCGAGTCGAGTTCAGCCCCCAGGACGCTACTCGTACCGACATGGATTACCTGATCCAGATATGCAATGCTGCAGAGGATGCTGGCGCTGAGGTGCTTAACATCCCTGACACCGTTGGCGTTATGACGCCACGGATGACCTTTGAGTTCTTCAGCGAGTTGAAAAAACATACGCGAGTGCCCTTGAGCGCTCATGCTCACAACGATCTTGGTCAGGCGGTGGCAAATACTCTTGCCGCCATCGAGGCGGGAGCGGAGCAGGCTCATGTTACCATAAATGGCCTCGGCGAGCGAGCTGGTAACGCTAGCTTAGAGCAGGTAGCCGTCTGTCTCGCAGCTCAGTATAAGATAGAAACTGGTCTCAAGTTCCACAAACTTGCTGAGATCTCTGAGATGATTCAAAACTATAGCGGGATCTATCTGCCCCCCACTACGCCGATCGTCGGCGATAACGCATTCGCCCACGAGTCTGGCATTCACGTACATGGACTCCTAGCCTTCGGTGGAAACTATGAGATACTATCTCCCGAGTTCGTGGGCAAGAAGAGGCGGATAGTTGCAGGTAAGCACGCTGGTCGACACGGAATAAGTTCCATGATCGAGGATATGGGTCTTCAGCCTAACAAAGAACAGCTTAAAGCTATCGCAACTGAGGTGAAAACCCTTGGCGACTCGGGGAAAGCGGTCACAGATACAGACCTCTACGCCATCGCAAAGAACATAATGAAAATAAAGAGTAACGAGAGGGTTAAGTTAAAGGAGCTTGTTGTTGTCACCGGCAACACGGTGACGCCTACAGCCTCAACGATCCTCATAATCGATGGTAAGGAGTACACCGGTTCAGCCGTAGGCGATGGCCCAATTGATGCAGCAATAAAAGCCTTGCACAATGTAGAGAAGGGTTTCCAAGACATGATCCTCGAGAAATTCAACATGAAGGCCATCACCGGTGGCACTAATGCAGTCGCTGACGTTACTGTAAGCATGCGTCGTGGCAACAAACACGTAACCGCGAGCAGTGTAAGCGGTGACACCGTTATGGCGAGCGTCGAAGCCATCCTTAAGGGCATGAACAGACTCATGGAGACTACAGAGTAATGGGATACACAATTTGCCAACAGATCCTCGCAGAGCACGCGGGACTGAGATCTGTTGAACCCGGAGAGATAGTTAAAGCAAAGATCGATATTGCGATGGCACCTGATCTCACAGCAATTCTCGCGTACAATGCGATGAAGGAGATGGGGGTCAATAAGGTCTGGGATAAATCCAAAGTCATTTTCCTAAATGACCACATTGCACCAGCCACTAACATCCAGAATGCGACTCTCCAAAAACAATGCAGAGAGATTTCTAGGAATGAGGACTTTACATTCTTTTACGATGTCAACGTGGGGGTCTGTCACCAAGTACTCCCCGAGAAAGGGCACGTTTGGCCTGGTATGGTGCTCGTTGGCGCCGACAGTCACACGTGTACCCACGGCGCTTTCGGTGCTTTTGCCACTGGGATTGGCTCAACAGACATGGGAGCTGCCCTCGCTACTGGTAAGCTTTGGTTTAAGGTCCCTGAGACCATTAGAGTCGAAGTAGAAGGCAAGCTCAATCAACGTGTTGCACCCAAAGATGTAATCTTAAAGACGTCGAAGGAGATTGGCGCCGATGGCGCAACCTACATGGCGTTGGAGTTCGGTGGGGAGACTATTAGATCAATGAGTATGGCCGGTCGGATGACTCTGTGTAATATGGCTATTGAGATGGGTGGAAAGACCGGAATAGTTGAGCCCGACTGGGTGACTGATGCCTTCCTTAAGGATAGAGTTAGGTCGAAGTACAAGATAGTCAAATCTGATCCCGATGCAGAATACATCAAGACCCTAAACATTGATGCCTCAGCCCTGGAGCCTCAGGTCGCTTGTCCACATGCAGTCGATAATGTCAAATCGGTGACAGAGGTAGCCGGAATAAAAGTAGACCAGGTCTTCATCGGCTCATGCACTAATGGTCGCTTAGAGGACCTTGATGAAGCCGCTAAGATACTTAAGGGGAAGAGGATAAACCGCGGCATCCGTCTCTTGGTGACCCCCTCGAGTTTCGAGGTCTACGCAGATGCCAACGCTAAAGGCATCATCAAGGCTCTGATGGATGCCGGTGGTGTAGTCTGTAATCCTAGTTGCGGGGCATGCTTCGGAGGCAACAACGGTATCATCGCTCCTGGTGAAGTCAGCCTATCGACGAGCAATAGAAATTTCAAGGGGCGTCAGGGTAGCACAGAGGGCTTGGTCTACCTTTGCTCACCCGCCACAGCGGCTGCTTCAGCGCTCACCGGAGTCATCTCAGATCCCCGGGAGGTAAAATAAATGAAGATCAAAGGCAAGGCATGGAATTACGGCGATAATATCAATACTGATTTCATGATTCCGGGTCGATATTTAGAGTTAACCGACCCGATTGAGATGGCGAAACACGCCATGGAAGGCGTGGATCCAGGCTTCGCGAAGAAGGTGCATAAGGGCGACGTGGTAATTGGTGGAAAGAACATGGGTCTTGGCTCCAGCCGAGAGCACGCACCCCTGGCTCTCAAATACGTTGGTGTCGGAGCAGTTGTTGCGGAGAGCTTTGCACGTATCTTCTACAGAAACAGCTTCAATGTTGGCCTTGCAGCCATCGAGTGCTCAGGAATCAGAACCGTGATGACAGGAGACGACATCGAGATCGACACAACCGCTGGCACAATAACTGTTAATGGGAAGAAAAAACTTGAAATTAAGCCACTCCCAGAGTTCATGGTTCAGCTACTTGACGACGGTGGTCTTGTCCCCTATCTTAAGAAACACTTGGATAGTTGGTAGTAGTTTTTGAAATAAAGGCAAATAGTTTAGTACACTTGCGTGCGCGAATTTTTGTAAAGCTAATATTCTAGTTGACCACAATTTGCAGGAGTATTTAGATGGGGTTAAGTGGCTATTTAGGCAATATTAAGGAAATATTAAGCAACAAGAACGTCCTTGCCATCAGTTTTACAAGTGGATTATATGGGCTCGTCCAGATGATGTGGAATCCTTTCTGGGCAAAGTACATGAAGGATTACCTAGGTGCAACTACTACGGCTATCGGCATATTCAGTATGATAAGCACAGCCGAGGGACTTCTATTTCAGCTTCCAGGCGGAATGCTTGCTGACCGATACGGTCGCCGAAACATTATCCTATTTGGCACTTTACTCCGAACGTTAAGCCCGCTTATCTATTTCCTTGCTCCAAGTTGGGAGTGGATGATCCTCGGCGCTATGGCTAATGGTACAATGAGCCTTTACATGCCTGCTTTCAACGCAATTATCGCCGACAGTCTCCCAAAGAATAACCGGGGAGCCGGATATGGGGCTTATAACACTATTACTAACATCCCGATGATGATTAGTCCAATATTCGGAGGCTTAGCCATAGAGTATTTTGGCTACTATGATGGCGTCCGGATTTTCCTCATAATTCAGGTGCTGGTCAGCCTTCTCATCACCTTCATCAGGTGGAGGATGATCAAGGAGACTGTCGAAACTATACCTCAGGGAAAACGACCCAGTCTCATTCCGAAGGCATCGATGATTAATGAGTTCCCGAAACCCATCAAGGTGATGATTGTTGTAGCTATAATAGGCAGCTTTAGCAGCCGACTCGTCTTTGATTTCACAAGCCTCTATGCGCTAGAGGTTGTAAAGGTGACGCCCAGCCAATTCGGTTTGATAAACACTGTGTGTGGTTTTGCTGCTGTACTCTTAGCGCTTCCTGGAGGCATGATGAGCGACAGCTTCGGAAGAAAGAACAACATCATGCTAGGACGAACGGTATCAGCGATAAGCCAAGGACTTATCTCGATAGCATCGAGCTATCAGGTATTCTTCGGAGTCAGAGTTTTTAACCAGTCGGCTATGGCGATAGGAGGAAGTGGAATGGAGGCCGGCGGACCCAGCTGGAATGCATTGATAGCCGACTTAGTTCCCTCTGAGAAACGGGCGACTGTTCTCGGAACAATGGGTACAATGACGGCGGTTGTAGCAGCCCCAAGCAGTGTTCTTGGAGGTTACCTATATGCTCTAAGCCCTCAACTCCCCTTCCTGCTCAGCATGGTAGTAGGATTGTTTTCTTCTATACTCTTCTGGATTAAAGTAGAAGAGCCAAAAAAGAAGTCACCTAATTAAAAAAGCCTAAGTGCGTAACCTGTTCACCTAAACTATCTTTATAATGCGCATCAGACAAGTAAGAGTCTACTTTTATACACGCATTTAGTAAATGGAAAAATAGGGATCACACATCCCAATTTTGGCTCTAAATGTTTGAACAATAGTTTCTTGAAGATAAACACACACGGTTATGATCCGTGATATTCTATTGACCCCTGTGACACTTAGTTCGAGGGACGAGATCAAAGAGAAACTAATTCAATCATGCAGAATCCTGTACAGGGAAGTTCGGTCAGTGCATAATCCGAATCCAATGGGTCACTTCAGCGCGAGGTTACCGGGTACTGAAGAGTTTTTAATTAAACCAAGAGACGTACCTTGGAACAAGGTCACAGCCGACGACATAGCTACCTATAACCTCGATTATCGAAAGATCTCCGGCCCGGATCAGGAGATCATTGAGTTACCCATCCATGTCGAAATGTATAGGGAGAAAAATGATGTGGGGGCGGTCGTGCATACACACCAAAAATATGCGACTCTTATGGGGGCGTTGGGTTTGAAGCTTGAGCTTCTTGACTCCAACACACTGGTCTTCTCTAGTGGCATATCCTTTTACGATGAGACCGACGATCCCGACTATTTCTCCAAGTATAAAACGCTTATAAGGGATCCTTCACAGGGAAAGATCGCTGCGAAAAAGATTGGGCGCTCGAGTGTAATCATTTTGAAAGCCCACGGGCCAATTATCATCGGGGGAAGCGTCGAGGAGGCTTGTATGTTGACTATCGCCCTCGAGAACGCGGCTGAGGCTCAGATAATTGCCACAATGATCAGGGGACAGAGGGAACCTTTAGAGAACCTGAAGATCCCGGTGCGGACGCCTTCTGCGCACCTCTGGAAGGCTCTTCTGGCCTCATATGAAGAAGACTAGATGAGATCTTTTGGATTCACGCAGTTAAGTAGTTATATAACCATACAGTGGATGGATGGCGAGGGCTAAGATGACTTACAAGATCGCGGTTATTCCAGGTGATGGTATAGGTCCGGAAGTGATGTCTGCTGCACTCACTGTTCTTGAAGCGATGGAGAAGCAGTCGAGTAGGTTCAGCTTCGAGTTTAAGGAGCTAATGGCGGGAGACTCTTACAAAGCGAGGACAGGTGTTGCGATGACGGAGGAAACCTTTGAAGCGGTTAAGGCATCCGACGCCTGTCTCTTCGCCGCCGTTGGCGAGTCAGCAAAAGACGTCATCATCCCCCTTCGCCAGAGACTCAACCTCTATGCAAACATTCGTCCAGCGAAAGTATACCCGAATGTCCCTAATGTCAAGGGGCAAATGGATATGGTGATGGTGAGGGAGAACACAGAGTGTCTCTATAAGCGAATACAGGATGGCGGGCCCGACTGGGGAGTCGCTTTGAGAGTGATCACCCGTCAAGCATCGGAGCGGATCGCACGATACGCATTCGAACTCGCTAGAAAAGAGGGACGCAAGAAGGTGACATGTGTTCATAAGTCGAATATGCTTGAGACGACTTGTGGTCTATTCCAGGACAGCTGCAGGAAGGTCGCAGCGGGCTACAAGGACATACAATACAACGTGGAGATTGTCGACGCATGCGCGATGAAGATGGTTATGTTTCCTGAGCGCTTCGATGTCGTTGTTACAACGAATCTCTTCGGAGACATCCTCAGCGACCTGGCGGCTGGTATTGTTGGAGGTCTCGGTTTAGCACCCTCTGCTAATATCGGCGATAAAATGGCGGTTTTTGAGCCTGTCCACGGTTCAGCACCAGACATTGCAGGAAAGGGCATCGCAAACCCAATCGCTCAAACGCTTAGTGCAGCGATGATGCTGGATTGGCTCGACCAGAAGCAGGCATCTACCGCGCTTCAACAGGCAGTTATTGAAGTTCTTAAGGATGGTAAAACGCTAACTCCCGACCTCAAAGGAAACTCGAAGACAGTCGACGTCGCGAAGGCTATAATCGGAAAGCTCGATAATAAAATATTTTAAGATTATCTGAATTTTTATGAACTCTGAGGCACGCGCGAATCTTGCTACAAGTTTGCTTTCTTCAAATCCTTTTCAATTTTTTTACGAAGGTAATTCTTTTATGTGCACTTAATTTCTGAGTAAGCGAGATTTATGCCATATCACCTGAGACGAATGGACAAAGGGATTAATGATCAGGAAAAACTGAAAAAGGTACTCAAGGAGACGAGATTCATCACACTCGCTATGTGCAACGACAATGAACCCTACTTGGTCAGCCTAAGTCATAGCTATGACGAAGACGCGAATTGCCTCTATTTTCACTGCGCCTCCGAGGGAAAGAAGTTAGATTTCATGAAAGCAAATCCTCATGTCTGGGGCCAAGCCCTGATAGACCATGGCTACCATGAAGGACAATGTAGCCACCTATACATCTCCGTAATGTTCAAAGGATTTGTAGAAAAAGTTGAAGATGTTACCGAGAAGAGGCGTATCCTAAGACACATGGTTATTCACAATGAGAAGAACCCTCAGCCAACCTTGCAGTCTCCGACGGGTTTAGCTAATGATGATGCACTGAGAAAGACATTTGTAGGTCGGATTATTATCGAAGAACTTACGGGTAAAAAGTCTGCTGAAGTAGATTTTTAACCTAATAATCCATTTTTGTCCAGGTTTTATCCATATAAAACATATCCTATTTGGAGCAGATGATACAGGTAGTTTCGCTACATCTTCATTTCCAATCATTTGAAAATAATTTTTATAATTAATAATGATTTAATATTCTTTGTTTCCAATTAACTACCGAAATCTTTTAAACATCCTGCGCTGTTATCCCTGCCGGGAGCAAGAATGTCCGGTGAACGTTTCCTCCAGCGCTAAGGCTGGATTCTACACGACTCCTGAGTTCAAGAATATTGTTCTAAGTCTACACGAAATAAAGAGAGAGATATCACGACTCGGGAAAACCAATCCAGACCCAATCGGATACAACCGATTGTTGAAGAATGTTGACTCTCTCGAGGAGTCGCTAAAGGAGCATTATCGTGAGCTCTACGCCTTAGAAGGAGCACTTGAAGCTGCCTCGAGCCACCGGCTTACAGAGAAACAGAGATTGATGCTTCAGATCGTCGCCGAGGTTCAATGCGAGACACTTTACACGAACCTCATCGATAAGGTCTCCAAAGACTTAAGGATCCCTCGCTCAACTGTGAGATGGAACCTCAAGGGGCTCCGTGACTCCGGCCTCATAGCCGCAGGGGACCGAGACAATAAGGGGGTTCCTGTGAGACTCACCGAGACGGGTCGGATAATGGCTGACTTCGTCTCTCTCGGTGATTAAAAATCAACCACGTGCGCTTCTAAAAGCGACTGTGAAATCGATTTCGCGTACAGTCGTGTATAGTTACTGTTAAATAATTGCTGCGATTATTCATTTTTTAGGTTGAAAAAATGAAGTATCTCTATCTGTTATATGTGGATTGGTCGGACAAAGCACAGAAGTGGAAAATGGAAGACTGGAAGAAATGGGTGGATGAACACAAAGCGTTGTGTAAAAAGGAAGGAATGAAACTTCTCTGGGATGGAATTCCCTACACAACTGTTGAGTCCAGTGCTTTCTTCTACGAAACAGACATGCCTCTAACTGAGTTCCATATGTTCAAAGCAAAGGTGTTCGCTCTACAAGGCGGCGGTTGGATAAAATACGGTAACACGCATATATTCATGACTTGGCCTTTTAACTTTTAATTCCCTTTTTTAGCATTTATTTGGGTCGTATCGTTCTGCTAGGCGTAAGTCGCGCGGTTAATCATGGTTACTGGAATCCTAAAATTCTTATTCCGGTCTAACTTCCTTCTACTGATTAACTGTAGCCCTATAGGGTTCGTCACCAACGCTCAATGGCTACGGTTAGTAAAGGAATAAAAGATCTGGAAAAAGGTGAGGATTTACAGTTATGTCAGTCAAGGCATACATCATGATAAACGTTAAAACCGGAACCGAGGACGAGATCTGTGAAAAAGTCCTCAAATACAGCGAAGTCGAGGAAGCGGCTGCTATATACGGTGAGTTCGACCTGATTCTCAAGGTTAAGGCGAAGGACATGAACCACCTCGACAGGCTTATAGTTGATAAGTTGAGGGAGATCCCTGATATTCTCTTAACAGCTACAATGCTCATCGCTAAAGAGTACAAATAATAACAGATTTCTAACTTTTAATAATTAAAGTGGGTGTCCAGAATATCAGGTTTTAATTAATCTCAACCTATTCTTAGCGATAATTTAATCTTAGCCAACTATTTACACTCTCACTCGTTTGATATTTTTATATTTTAATGTTACTTTTCTTGAAATAGGATTATATATCTCTTCTTCCCCCAAAGGTACGGCGGGTGAGTGGGGCCTCCCACCCGATTCCGCCATAGAAACCCCGGTGAAGGGAGGCAGTGACATGAAGGTAAACAGCCGAGAGATTTCCCTAGTAGCGGTGTACGCGGCCCTATACGCAGTTTTGGTAATCGCTTTTGCACCCATTTCTTTTGGGATGATCCAATTCAGGGTAGCAGGTATCCTACGCCCGGGGATAGCACGCATGAGGATATTGGCATTGGGTTACGCGATTGGGGTGGTGGTCGGCAACATTCTTAGTCCATACGCAGGGATCTATGAACTACTGTTCATGCCTGTTGCTAGTTTCATTGCTGGGTTGTTAGGCTATGAGGTGGCACGCAGGTTCGGAGGAGGCTACTGGTCCTGCGGCGTAATTGTAGCCGTGATAATCCCGTTATGCGTTGGCTGGATGTTGGAGCAGCTCTTCATGTTGTCATTGGTAGTAACTTTGCCTGGACTCTTAATTAGCGAGTTTTTGGTTAATATTTTAGGCGCCGTGATTTTCACGGCCTTGGATAAGAGGATGAAGTGGTGGATTTGACGAAGAGATGCGTCGTTATTTTGAGTGGTGGACCAGACTCGGTAACAGCTGCGTATTGGGCGCGTGCTGAGGGTTATGAGGTCAACGCCCTTACATTCAACTATTCCCAGAAAGCGCAGGTTGAGATCCAGTGCGCCGCAGAGGTAGCTTCTCTCCTTGGGGCATCTCATAAAATAATTGATCTCAGCAGACTTAGAGACATATATCTCGGCGTCACAAGCCTCGTCGACGATGGGATCGATGTAACCCACGAGTTCACTGATCCCTTAATTGTGCCTTTCAGAAACGGTGTATTCCTCTCAGTAGCAGTCGCCTTCGCAGAGAGCGTTGGAGCTGACATGATCCTCTATGGAGCTCATGCAAGCGATGAGCCTTTTTACCCTGACTGTCGGCGCGAGTTCTATGAAGCATTCGAGGCGGCAGCATGTCTGGGTATTGGGAAGCGGATTTCGATAAAGTCTCCTTTCAGTGATATACCCAAGTCGGGGGTTCTCAGGGAGGCTGTGAGATTAGGTGTGCCATTGAATAGGACCTGGTCCTGCTACCTCGGAGGACCTAATCACTGCGGTAGGTGTGAATCATGCAACAACAGGAAAAAGGCTTTCATTGAGGCTGGGGTTGAGGATCCAACAGTCTACGATGGATAAATTTACGATTAGTATTAATCAGGTTTTTTGACGTAGTTACACGAGATTACTTTTTTCTATTGTTATTTTCATGTTTTTTGGCATCGTAAAGTTTAATATGGAAACCTCACTCAATTCATCGGCGTGCCCTGGTAGTATAGTCCGGCCTAGTATGTTCGGCTGTCACCCGAAAGATCCCGGGTTCAAATCCCGGCCAGGGCGCCACTTCTTTAACACCGACTCTCAACCTTCTGTAAAATTGTTGAATACAGGAAAACTCTCAGTAAGTGATTATAAGATGATGCTTATGCTAAAGTGAATTTGGGTTAATATTTTTCGAGTTTGCGCGCGCATTGGGTTAAAGGCCCACGAATACGAGAAAAAGAATGGCTGCAGTGCACGCATTTTGCCGGTCAGAGGCTCCTAAGCGCCTCAACTGGGTTTAACTTCGCGGCGCGCCACGCCGGGTAGATTCCACTGAGTACGCAGACTATGACGGCGAAGAGCACTACCATGCCTCCGAGGCTGAGGCTCGCATGGACGGGCATGTTGATCAGTTGCCCGACGGCCTCCCCCGCTACGGATCCTAGGAGGACGCCCACGGCTCCCCCCACGACGCCCGTGAGGAGTGCCTCACTGAGGAACATTAGGAGAACCTCCCGGCTCTTAGCGCCGAGAGCCTTCATCACTCCAATCTCTTGGGTCCTCTCCATGACGCTAATAGTCATGGTGTTGATGATGCCTACGCCTGCGACGAACAGGCTGATGGCGGCGATCCCCCCCAGTACCCCCTGGATACTTCCAAGGACGCTGCCCACCAACTCTTGGGTAGTCTCTTGAGTCATCGCGGATACCTTGTCGCCGTATTCTTCCTTGAGGGCGGCGAGGAACAGAGGCATATTCTCCACCTCGTCAATCTTGAGGGTGATGTACGCGATCTCTCCACCCGTTTCTAGAAACTGCTGAGCGGTCCGGGACGGAACCATAATGGAGTTGTCGTCATTGCTGCTCTGCCCAGCGAATCCCCCTACCTTCTCCATAATCCCCACTATCTTGAGGGTAACCTCATTGGTGATGCCCCTGATCTTTGTGGTGAGATGTATCCTATCCCCAACCCTGTACTGCTGCTTATCGATTTTGGGGGGGTGAGCGATCTCCCACCCTATCACGGCGGAGGCGTCGTCGGTGCGGCGCAGAGCGCGTCCGTCAGCGACCTTCATGCGGCTATAGATCTGGAAGTATACGTCATCGACCCCGTAGAGGTAGCCGACCTTCTCTCCTCGACTCGTCATATACCGCACAATATCATTTCCAATTATCGGACTTATCTTCTCCACGTGGGGGAGCCTCTCGAAGTCTCGCAGGTTCTTCCAGTCGAAGGAGTCCATACCGAACGCTGCCGTGACGTCGAGCTGCCCGGGAAATAACATGACACTCGTAGGACCCATAATCTCCAGTTGACCCCGAACCTGCTCGTTAAGCCCCTGAGTTAGGCTTATGAGCCCCATGACAGCTGCGCAACCGATCATGATACCAATAAGATTCAACGCGAATCGGAGTTTTCTTGAACGGACGCTATTCCACGCAGAGCCTACGATGTCAACTAGCTTCAACTGTATTCACCTAAGTCGTAGGGCTTCGATCTTGTAATCGAAGAAGACTATCTCAAGCCATTGTTTATTTGATTCGTATACCCATATAGACATACGGGTCAACGAGAGTTAACTGAATATAAAATCATTTATCTGGTGTGTGTGGGATAAGACTATTCGTCCACTAAGTTCCTTCATCTAAGATGAGGCTTATGCCAAAGTGAATTTGGGTTAAGATCTCTCTAGGATTATGTGAAAGTGCAATAGCTTATTGAGAAATACTTTCGACATCGTATCATTTTCATATACCTCTGCTCTTATTTTATTCCAGAAAACCCTTATAATCAAAACACCCAATTTCCGTCAGGTGAAAAAATGGCTGGCCCAAAACTTGAGGAACGACAAGCATCCAACTTAGCATACATACAGACCAAGGGACCATTCAACAAGATTCCTTGGCAGGAATGTATCGAGAAATTATATGGTTGGGCTAAGAAACAGAAGGTGATGCCTGGTTTCTATCCAATGGGGATTTACCTAGATGATCCTAAAATGGTTCCACCAGAAGAGTGCAGAACAGAGATAGCGATCACCTTCAAGGGTGAGGCTCAGGAGGAATCAGGTGTAAAAATTCGTGAAATGCCCGCGATGAAGGTTGCCTCTATTTCTCATAAGGGTCCAGGAAGCGAGTTTCAGAAGACCTATGGGATTTTAATGGAGTGGATTGAGAAAAAGGGTTTTGAGTTGTCTGGGCCCCCTATGGAGATCTACTCGAAGAAGCCTGAGGTTGTTGAGGGGGAGACGATTCTTTACGCTAAAATCCTTTTTCCGGTGAAGAAGAAGTAATTATTATAACTTATTTTTTTATTCTGCTTGTATGTAAGATGAGGCATATACCAAAGTAAATTTAGTTTAAGCGCGCGTGTGTAAGTTTGACTCATATGAATAACGTCGAAGAACTGGAAATAAGTAAATCCGCATTTAAAGAAATATATTTCCAACATGCTTCAACAGAAAGCGGGTGGACACATTCTTATTGGGATGCCTTTTTTGAAG
>CAZIAF010000046.1:0-13370 GCA_964537625.1 uncultured Candidatus Bathyarchaeia archaeon | reverse complement strand
CCAATTTAAATATTTATATTGAAAAAATGATATTGGCTAGAGTCTATTTAGCGCACGCATAGTAATATTTGTTTTTCATGTTTCTGATTAAATAGAGAGAAAGTGACTTAGATGACTTTCTTATAGACGTTTAAGGTCTCAGATGCTGCATTCTCCCATGTGAAGCAGTCTAGGACCCGTTTTCTCCCATTTACTCCCCATGCCTTTGCTTCTGTTGGGTCATGTAGCACTTCGTTGATGCCCCAAGCTATATCATTTGGGTCTCCGCCGTTGACGTGTATACCGCATTTTGCTGGGCCGTTTGGTATTACTTGCTCTGCGAAGCCGACGACGCCTCGGGCTCCAACGACCACAGGTTTAGCCATGGCCATGGCTTCGAGGCTTACGATGCCAAATGGCTCGTAAGTTGAAGGGAAGACGCAGAGATCGGATGCTGCATAGTGTAATATTCTCTGTTCTTCAGGTATAAATTCGAAGACCAGCCTGACGTATTTTGATAACCCTTGTTCATAGACGAGGTTTTTAATCAGGCCTCCAAGTTCGCCGCATCCAAGTACCACAAGTTTCGCTTTGGGGGAGTATTTATTGACTTGAGTCATGGCTTGGACGAGTTCGACGGCTCCTTTTACTTGTGAGAGTCTGCCGATGAAGAGTATCATTTTCTCGTCTTCGCTTATCTGGTAGTGGTTTCGAAGCGTTTGGATATCCGAGGTTTTTATTTTTGTTGGGTCGTATCTGGCTGGGTCGACGCCGTTCCATACCATGTTGATCTTGTCTTCATCCCAACCATGATTGGCCAGGTCTTTCTTCATGGCGTTGCTGACCGTCACGATCTGGTTAGCGTCTTCTGCTGCAGCTGTTTCTATTTGGGATACAACCTCCGAGCCTCCTCCGTTTGCCCTGCCCCATTCTGTGGAGTGTACGTGGAAGACTGTGGGTAACTCTGAGTTGTGTTTCACCATTAAGCCCGCGGTGCTGCTTAGCCAATCATGGTAACAGACCATGTCGAATTCATGTCCCTCCTCCTTGATCAGGTTGTTGAGTAGTTTATTCGCAGATAGTATGTTGTAGAGTACGATGTCGCTGAAGAATCTCAGACCTGAACCCCATTTTCTGAGATTGTTATCCGATATTATTGAGAATAGGTTTGTTGCATCAGAGACGAGGGGTCTGTAGACCTCAACTCCGTCGAGGGTTTCTTTTGTTGGGAGTCCATCTCTATTGAGTGTGAAGACGGATACCTCATGGCCCATTTTCACCAGAGTGGGGGCCATATTTTGGGAGTAGGTTCCTAAACCGCCAACTAAGGAGGGAGGATACTCATATACAAAGAAAGCTATCTTCATTTTATCACCGTTATTTACTGAACATTTTCCATGCTTTTGGTCAGTTAGATACTTGTCTGTCTTATGGTAGGTAGGCTTTACGGAGATTTGGTTTAGAATATAATTCAGGAGCCAGAATAGACATACGCGACGTAGTTGCAAAATTCTAGTTTACTCTCTGAGTTGTTTGAATCTAAATAATCTGGAGGAGCCATGGGATTGAAATTATTAAGAAGTCGTTGATCCCCGCTAAATCTCATTTTTACTCTCCTTGTTAAACTAATAATACTCACTTAATTCAAGCTTAAATGGTTAAACGAGCTGACTAGCTTCTGAATATCTGGTGAGTTTGTTATTTTATGAATTTGTGATTAATTATTGAATATGGGGGCCTGAGGCCCCATTGGACGCTGGTTGCTTTGTTGCTTCCAGGTTTTTTCTTGGTGCTGGCTCCGACGCAGCCAGTATTGGAATATTTATTCCATTTCACATAAAAAGAAAATCGATTACAAATCCATTTATTATTAGTTTTAAAAAACTTTTTCCGGGTAGCATACATAAAATAGATAAGCGAAAGCAAAAAAGGTGAAAGATGGACCGGGGGGGGTTTATCAAAGGTCGCGGTGACCCATGTTTTTCGAAGATCTGAGGAGAACTATGAGCGAGGTCAGTGCCGATGCATATAGTCTGCGAGTCTCGTGTGTAATAATCCTATTATTCACCCCTAAGTAATGTGCTAATGTTGATAAGATGATACTAAATAATGCGCGCGCCGAGAAATCGACAACTCATCGAGGTAATTAGATCAGACTTCAAAGATGACAAATGGGGCACTCACTGAGTTTTCTTGAGGCTAATATAAAAGATGAGTAGAGCTAAGGCGAAGAGTATGGAAGAGAAAAGAAATAGCGGGACAAATCCGAAAAGTGAAGGTATCAGCCCCCCCGTATAGTTGCCGAGAGCCCCTCCCATACTAGTCATCGCGTCGAAGAATCCGAGGCTTCCAGGAGCGGCGTTCAGTATCACGACGGTTTCAACACCTACAGCGTAAATTGACCAGGAGAGCGCAGTCATTGAGAGTAAAACCGCAGCTAGAATTAGAGAGCCTGGTTTGGGGAGTATCAACACAAATGGAAATAAACTTACGATTACTATTCTGATCATAGTTCCAAGTTTCACCGATCGGCTTCCATTCGTTCCCGCGATTCTGTTCACGAATAGATAACTGAGTGCTCCAACTATGCTCCTTACTTGATAGACGATGAAAACCATTGAGCTCGAAAGGTCTGCTTTCGTGAGGAGGAAGATGGAGAGCATATTGAAGGCGTTTGAGGCTGCGAAGGCGAAAATTGCTCTACCGACGCTGAATAGCTTCATGTTGGCTACTCCGCTGAAGCTCCATCTACCATTCGTGTCGGGTGTAAAAGTTCCCTGGTCGTTGAGATGATGGCTGAACTCATCCATGTTGTCAATTATTCTATCGAATCTGTCGAAATTCCGCTCGATGTATAGAGATGGCTCACGAATCGTGACTAGAGCGAGGATGAATGATATGAGAAAGAGGGGTGCTGCATAGGTTAACAGCGTATGGTATCCCAATGTGTCTATCGTTAGTATGCATACTGTTAGTCCGATGACTGCTCCGATGCTGTCTGTGAATCCCTGACGTGCTATGATCCTGCTCCTAGCCTTTTTCGAATAGGTCTCGGCGATGAAGATCGTAGTTGAAGGTCCCCTTATGTAGTTGACGAGTTCCATGGCGATGTAGAGTAGCTGAAAGAGCAGTACGTTTGTCACATTGGACATTATGTAGAGGATGATGGATACTCCAAGGAAAGAAGCGAGGATGAAGGGTTTTGATAATTGATACCTGTCTGGAAGAGACCCGAGGTAGAGTGAAGCAGGGATTAAAAGCAATGAGGATGCGAAGGTCATTGTCCCGAGGTCAATCAGGGAGGCATGTAGCTCTTGGATCATGTAGAGGGGTATGAGAATCCCTATGATGCCTGCACCGATCGCTTGGGGTATGTATGCGATCTGCCATCGTGATCCCCCTTCCTCGCTCAGCATTATCCCTCAGGGTATATCGTTGAGAGAGTTATCGGTTATTTTTAAGAATTTAGGGCGTTATGGGTTATTAGGATATTCTTTAGCTTAGTAAATCGTCCTAACTCTGTGCTCGGATTTTTTGCATACATTAAGCAGGATTCCCACAGATCCCATTGAAAAAATGACTGTTGGATCGGTTGATATAGCTCTCAGGATGTCGCTTGAGGTAAAGACGTTTTAGGTTACACTCGCTCACGCTGCATGCTTACATATTGATATTCGTCGGTGCATTACTAAAATCGGACAGCATGGTGTTATCACTTCTTCACTGGATACCATCAGCATTAGCCGCAATATGCGCAATCTTACTAGCCTTTACTAAGGAGAAGACTCTTCACAGAAACCTCAGTTACATCATAGCTTTCTTCGGCTTAATCGGGTTAGTTGACTATCTCTCACAAGGCATTTTTACGCTTTTTACCTTTGACCTTCACACCATCCATTCCTGGATTGGATTCATAGCCTTGAGTCTATCTCTCTTCAACCTCGTAATTCGCACATTACTCAAAGACAAGCTTCTCAAATATCATTGCATTACAGGTTACGCCGCAGCTGTCTTCTCATTATTCGCACTTATACTCGGATTGACGTTGCTATTAGGTGCGGGTACTCCCACGTCGTACTCACAAACCGATCAGTTACCCGCCTCATACATTCTCCCAGAGGTTGAAGCTAAGGAATTCCAAGGTGTTTTACTTACAAAGTTAAGCGAACAAAGGAATAACGCAATCACGGGTACCCAGTACATTGATAGAGACTTATACCGGCTCCAGGTAACAGGTATGGTTGATAATAAGTTAAAAGTAACATATAGCGAACTACTTTCACTCCCTCCCTACTCTCAGGTCGTCTATATGCCCTGTGTTGAGGGGTGGGGATTTTATGCGAAGTGGACTGGTTTTCGATTAAAGGATCTATTGAATTTAGCAGGGCTTGAGTCAAATGCGTCCTATGTGGTTTTCCACTCCGCTGACGGTTATTCAACAGGACTTCCTCTGGATTATCTCGTTAACAAAAATATCTTGTTGGCATACGGGATAAACGATGTGACCTTGCCAGCTGATCGGGGTTTTCCACTACAAGTTGTAGCAATTGACAAATACGGCTATAAATGGGCCAAATGGGTGACAGGAATTGAGGTTGTCGACGAGGTTGTTGCTGGTTTCTGGGAATCTAGAGGCTATAGCAATAGTGCGGATGTAGGGGGGTTTCCCTACGGAGGCTGAAACTCCCTGAATGCGCTTGCCATTGCTGTGAACAGTTAGTTGCGCTCACAGTTAGGTTCAAAATTGTCGCGGGGATTCATCTTATGCGTACGTACCCAGATAATTTATAGTCACAGTAACTCTTGTATAATGGTCTGTTTCATGGTTGAAATCGATGAATATAAAGAAAAAACTGGGATGACGCTACATGAGCAGTACATGAAGTATCATCCACAAATCCTCTCGGAATTCGAGGATGAAATGCCTAGAATCTGGGGAAAAAAGTGGAAAGCGAATACGACAATTGGAAAGCTTCGTACTGTGCTTCTTCATAGACCCGGAAAGGAGTTCTTAAATGTGGGAAATCCTACTCCGTGGGCTCCCCACGACTCAAGCCTTTCTGCCTGGAGGATGAGCTACAAACCAATCGACTTAAAAGAACTTACACAAGACTACGAGAGGCTCGTGAAAGCATATAGGAATGAGGGCGTAGAGGTAGTAGAAAGAAAACCTGATCCGAATAACCCTCCGTATCAGGTTAAGGCAATCTACACCGATGATGTTTGTCACCCAGCAGTCTACGGCCAGGTCATATTGAGAATGTATGATAACATAAGAAAGGGAGAGGAGCTCCCAACCTATCAGACCCTCGCAGAGATAGGTTGCCCTGTCGTGGGGATGATAACTGGAAAGGGGATGGCAGAGGGAGGTAATATTGGATGGCTTGATGAGAAACACCTCTTCGCGGCAGTTCACTATCCTAGAACCAACACCATGAAAGCGGAGCTTTGGAGAGCAAATGACTGGGGTCATGAACAACTCAAGCGAATAGTACAAATGCAGGACCCTGAAGTGGATGTCAGAATCCTCCCAGGATATGGTCCTCGGCCTCAGTTGACACATTACAGTATGATTGACAGACACACTTCGGTTGCAAACCCGAAGTGGCTCGATAAATATCTGCTCGACTGGCTCAGAAGCGAGATGGATTGGAAGTTCGTAGTCCCCCCGGAGGAACTATGCCGGGTTGATCAGGGTATGCCTGTAGGGCCTGAGACCGGTGTAGTGCTTGAACCGATGAAGATTATTGTACCTTCAGGCGAACCAAAGGTAACTAAATGGCTTGAGACAGTGGGTGTGGAGGTCGTTGAAGTCAATATTCCAAGTCTGGTTGGTCCAAGAAACAGTGGCTCAATTCATTGTGCTGCAGGGTCATTGAGAAGAGACCCCGAACCGAAAACATAACAGATAGCTAAATGGATTATTGTTAAGGAAGCGTACGCGTATTCTTTAGGGAGTGAATATTAGATTCGTGCAATTTTCTATTAGGTGTTCAATTTGGTTGTTTGGCGCAAAATCATATGTATATAACACTGATCGTAAATATCAGGGGTGTAACTTTTTTGATGATGAACCGGATTAGATCAGCTGTCATCGGCTGCGGATCATGGGGGCGAAACCACGCTCGAGTCTACAGCGAACTACCTAACGTGGAATTATATGCAGTAAGCGATATGAACGAAAAAACCGCAGCTGAAATAGGAAGCAAGTACCAAGTCCCTCACTACATCGACCCTTTTAGGGTTCTTGAGGACCCTGACGTCGATGTTGTAAACATCTGTACCCCTACCATCACCCACGCTGAGCTCGCGATGGCAGCGATAAAGTCAGGGAAAAATGTACTCGTCGAGAAACCCATGACGAACACCCTTCAGGAAGCTATCAGTCTGATCAAGGCAGCTGAACAACACAAGATAGTTCTCACAGTCGGATTCGTTGAACGCTTCAACCCAGCTGTGGAGGAAGCCTACAAGATGATTGGGGACGGCCTTATTGGCGACATTATTCTCGCACACACACGCAGAGTCAGCCGTAGACCTTTACGTGTTGGGGATGTCGGCGTGGTAAAAGATCTTGCCATCCACGACATCGACATCGTGAATCATCTCTTCATTGATGACCCAATTACCG
Source organism: uncultured Candidatus Bathyarchaeia archaeon (assembly GCA_964537625.1). Lineage (GTDB taxonomy): Archaea > Thermoproteota > Bathyarchaeia > TCS64 > TCS64 > UBA8941. The sequence continues at coordinate 6,760 of CAZIAF010000046.1, read as the reverse complement.
TATCAGCATACGCAGGAAGCATCGCTCACAAATTCGAAGATTACGCTAACATCCACATAGCTTACCCGAGGAACCGAACTGCATTTATCGAGACAAATTGGCTCACACCCCGTAGAGTAAGAACCTGTACAGTTACCGGCACAGAAGGTATCATCAACGTCGACTATGCGAATCAGCAAGTCACCGTCGAAAATAATGAGCGGATCTACCAACCATTCCTAATTAACAGGGAACCCCTCTACCAAGAACTCCTCGCTTTCACGGAAGCTATCTGCAATAAGACCCAACCGCCGGTAACCGGAGTGGACGGCTTGAAAGCTCTCCAGATATGCGTAGGTGCTTTAGAATCAGCTAAGACGGGGGCTCGAATTAAATTAAAACCAGCAAATAAGCTTCTCAGATAGACCCTCTCCAATATATCTTCTAAAACGTCGCGCACTCGAAAGCATATTAAAGGACTCCCTACAAGCGCCGATATCGGTATATTCCACATCCCCCAAATGAGTCCCGGAAATGAGGATTCATGAGCCTTAACGGGGATGACCAAAGCGCCCTATTAACCGACTTGTACCAACTCACAATGAACGCGGCCTACTTCGATAACGGCAAGGAAAACGAGGTCGCCTCATTCGAGATGTTCATTAGGACACTTCCGCAAGACTGGGGCTACTTCATAGCAGCAGGTATCGACGATGCTATTGATTATGCGTGTAGGATCCGTTTCACAGACGATGACGTATCATATCTACAGGGGCTCCACATATTCGCCGACGAGTACCTCGACTATCTACGCCACTTCAGATTCGAAGGCGATATAATAACCCTGAACGAGGGAACTCCAATCACAGCAGACTCTCCTATTATTCGCGTTACAGCTAAACGCCCCCAAGCTCAGCTACTGGAGACGGCACTACTAAATATCATTAACTTCCAGACGCTTATTGCCTCAAAGGCGAGCAGGGTCGTTAACGCCGCGGGCAGCGCCAAGGTAATTGACTTCGGTCTCAGAAGAGCACAAGGATTCGATGCGGGTGTAAAAGGGGCGAGAGCCGAGTATATCGCAGGGGTCGACGCCACAAGCAACGTCGAAGCCGCCAGAGAATACAATATACCCCCCTCGGGCACGATGGCGCACAGCTTCGTCATGGGGTTCCCCGAGGAAATAGATGCGTTTAGAGCCTATTCCCATACATTCCCTGACAACTCTGTTTTCCTAATAGATACTTACGATTCGCTAGCTGGGACTATGAAAGCTGCGCGAGTTGCCAAGGAGATGGAAAAGAAAGGTCATAAACTCTCAGCTGTCAGGCTCGACTCGGGTAACATGGAGGGGCTCTCCCGACGAATCAGGAGGATCTTAGATTCTGAAGGATTAGAGTATGTCAAAATTGGGGTGAGCAGCGACCTCAATGAATACAAGATACAGGATTACACAAGGGACGGTGCCCCCATTGACTTTTATGGCGTGGGGACCGAGATGATCACCGCTAAGCCAGTTTCGGCTCTCCCCGGCGTTTACAAGCTCGTCGAAGACAACTTTGGGCCAAAGATCAAGTTATCAGATAGTAAAAGAACGCATCCGGGGAGGAAGCAGCTCAGCAGGATCGAAACTGAACAGGGGAATTACTTATATGATCTTCTGCAGCTTGAAGATGAACCAAGTGTAGGAACTCCACTACTCGAGTTAGCTGTAGCCAGTGGGAAGAAGATTCGGAGAAACCGGAAACTTAAGGAGATCAGAGAGTATTCACTAGACTGCGTAGCTAACCTCCCAGAGGAGACAAGAAGGATCTTTGCTGCTAAGCCCTATGGTTTGATGATTAGCGAAAGGCTTCAGAGGCTCACAGAGGAGCTGACATGTCGATACTCTGGATAACGAGGTTTAGCCAAACATGAGAGATATCATCTTCTGGGATGTAGACACCCAGGTAGACTTCATGGAACCATTCGGTAAACTATCAGTACCCGGAGCTGACTTGATCAAATCGAATCTAGCTATCCTAACGACTCTGGGAAACATGCGTTGTTTAATGTCCGGATCCGTTGATGCCCATACTCCGAGTGATGATGAGTTCAATTCGTGGCCAGAGCACTGTGTCTATGGTACTCCAGGGCAGATGAAGATACCAGAATCAGTGATTCCAAATAGTCTGTTTGTACCAACGGTTAAGTTGACTACTGAACAGCTTTCGGAAGTATCTACATTTAATGGGCAGGTCTTATTTGAGAAGCAGCACACCGAAATCGGAACGAATTCAAATGTAAAATCCTTCTTGAACTTGGTTGATCCAGAGAGAATTGTGGTTTACGGGGTTGCTACTGATATATGCGTCGATCAAACAGTAAGTTATCTTGTCCGAGAACTAGGGTACGATGTATTGGTAGTTATTGATGCAATTAAGGAGCTTGATTCAGGCGAGTCGTGGAGGTGCCTAGAAGATTGGCGGAGCATGGGCGTGAGCCTTCAGAATACGGAAGGCCTCACCAAAAGCATTAATCAAATTCGCAAAAAGGTGAACTGAAACGAGTAAACGAATATTATTGGAGAGGGATCTAACTGATTTCTGGAGACAAGCAGGTTGGAGAGCCAGGGAGGAAACTCACCACATACAGGAATGGCTCAGCGAATATTATAATAGAAATAGACTCGAATATGCTGTTATAGGGCTCTCGGGGGGTCTGGATTCCAGCGTCGTTGCTAAACTCATGACTAATGTTCTGGGGAAGGAGAGAGTAATTGGTGTCCTCCTCCCGGAGAAGAATTTCACAGATCTTTCGGACCTGGAAGACGCCAGGCATCTATCAGCTGATCTTGGAATAAAAACAAAGGAATACGATATAACACCACTCGTTGACGCCTTCATTAAGCAAGAACCCAAGTTAATCGAGAAAAGACCTGAAGGAGATTACAGGTATAGGAATCCGTACGGTAATGTAAAAGCCAGGATCCGGATGATCAAGCTCTACATCGTAAGTCAGATGCTACCTGGCAGCTCCTCCGTGATGGGTACCACGGATAAATCGGAGTGGTTGATGGGGTACTTCACAAAGTACGGCGACGGAGGAGTGGATCTAGAGCCGATCATTAATCTATACAAGACACAAGTCAGGGGAATCGCGAGGGAGCTAGGTATACCTGAGGGGATTATCTCTAAGAAATCTTCTCCGAACCTTATCCAGGGTGTGACTGCTGAAAAGGAGCTTGGATTCAGCTACGAGGAGCTTGACCTGATACTTACATGTCTCATCGAGGGTGGCTACATGGAAACAGGGTTACAAGCTGGTAAAGAGCTTCTATTCGAGAGATATGGGATCAACAGCCCAAAGGTAAACAGTATTATTGAGAAGATTAACGGGACAGATCACAAGAGACAAATGCCCGCTTATCCGCCTGTGTATTCAATACTAAATATCAATGCCATATTCTAAATTACTGTCACGAGTTGTGTAAAAAGCTGATTCCAGTATTCTGTAAAACTGTAAAATCTTCGAATGAAATTTGGTAAGCTGTACCCTGAGCATAGCTTAGCATAGCTGACCATGCTGATTCATGCATATGCTCATGGATTTTCCTAGGCTAGCCTATACGTATGGTAGGGTTAGCAGTTTCAGGGTCAGCCTAGCAGCTTAAGGGTCAGCTTAGCAGCTACCCCGATTGGGATCTGCCCATCAACATACCTCAACCTGGTAGGCACCTCACCACCGACTCGAGAGATACGCACACTGGGATGACTGTAAGTCTGCGACGTCCCCGTGGCGCTAAGAAGTGACTCCTATCGTCGTGTTCGTGGTAGGTTGAACCTGCGCTTGACGTTCATTTTTTCTTCATAGGAGTGGATGTTTTAGCTCCATTATAATTCTAAACACCCTAACGTACACCGTGAAGAGGAGGATGATGAGTTATTTACTCACTCATCAGGAGAAGAAACCTGAGCCAACTTTTTCTCAGGTTAGTGAAGTCGATGTGGATGTCCTATCGATCCACGTAAGGAATAATGCTGAGCTTAAGGATACAACAGTAGGCCGTATTTTGATGGAATATCTGATAGACAAGAGATCTAAGAATACAGAGTTTTAAACGGGTCCTATACCACCGGTTTCCCTACGACTGTTTTCTTTCATTGGGCTGGCGTCTATACTCTGAGGACTGGGCAAGTCATGCAGTGGATGCCACCACAGCCTCGACGCATCTCGTCGCCTGGGATCTGGACGACATCGATTCCACGCTCCTTTACCTCTTTCATCACACGTTGATTACCTGTGTAGTGGATACAGAGGTCTTGGTGGACGGTGAGAAAGTTCGCCGCCATATCAAGGCACTCCTTGTCTGTAATCTCGATAACATCATAGCCATCGTCGTTTAGCCACTCGAGGAAGCTGCCATCCCATGCCTCTGTTCTAGTGCGGAAGGCAGCAGAGTTCTCATCTAATGAGACACGGTGCGCGATAGCTCTCTTTCCTGGGAGTTCGGCGAATTCACCGTCTATGTGAACGGTGCCCTTCGGCATGTTGAGCTGAATGAACTGGTCGACAATCTGTTCATTGAGGAGAAAGTCGCCGAGATCATTGAGGGCACCCTGAGTTGTCCTGTCGCAGAGGCCTGCGACCGCTACACTTCCTTCGAGGAGGGCGAATCCTCCCCCCTCAAGAGTCTCGGGTTCTTTTAGCTGGTGGGCAATAGGGGTCCCCGCAGCTAAGTGTGCAGCTTTGATGATGGGGGTTTCGGCTCGTCGACTAGTTAGACCCATGCGAAAGAGGTAGGCACCCGCCTCAGTAACAGTGCTTGAGTCACGGGTAAAGACGAGATTCGGAGCGCGTTTAATGAGGCCCTTCATCTGGAGGTCATCGGCTAATAATGTGCCCACATCGAGGACCTCGACGCCCGTTTCTGTTAGAGCATCCATTAGCATACGGTGATCACTTTGAAACTGTTTGACGTCAACAGCGCATTCGAAGTGATGAGCGACTGGATCGCGGTTAGCAAGCTCGAGCTCGCTACCGGGATGATGGACGAGGACCCGCTTTAGGTCTGCAGATTCATGAGTAACGCCGAATTCTTGCATAATTTAGGACGGGTGTTTGTGGATAAAACGTTAATTAGTGGAGGAGGCACTCTGACTTCAATATAAATACCAAATTCCGACGTCACGCTTTTGAAGTGATTAATATTATAGCTTCGACTGGCAGTTGATCTGGGCTCAGGTTTTAAATCCGACTTAGAATTAACGGTACCTGATGGGTTTTGGGCGGTGCTTTTCCTGATGGGTTCCTGTGGGGTGTGGCAACGGCTTCCTTCCAGGTGGAGATGGGGAAGGGCGAGGTTGCAGATGGATCAGATTGGTGGGTTTGGCTCCACGACGAAAGGAACAGACAACTTGAATGGGTTAGCGGAGATGTTCCTGAGAATGGTCCCGGTTTCTGGAAGCTTTATCGGAAGGACCTCGGGCTCGCAAAGGACTTGGGATGCAACGCATTCAGAATGAGCCTAGACTGGTCTCGGATCTTCCCTACTTCGACACTGGAGGTAAGAGTGGAGGTCCACCGGGACCTGTATGGGAATATTGAGAAGGTATGGGTGGACGATAGGGCTATGCGGGAACTTGGAAAGATGGTTGACAAAACTGCGGTGAGACGGTACAGGAGCATACTCACAGAGTGTCGTCGCCGAGGACTCGAGCCGATGGTTACGCTCTACCACTGGCCTATACCGTTGTATCTCCACGACCCGGTGGCGACTCGTGATGGGGTCGCTCCTGAAGGGAAGCGGGGATGGCTAGACGAGTGTATATTGGTGGAGTTCGCGAAGTACTGTGCTTACGTCGCCTATACCTTCGGAGACCTCGTCGACCTGTGGGCGACTATTAATGAAGTGAAGATAGTTTCTGACCACGGCTTCCTGGATGGGGGAGAGTTCCCACCTGGGATGAACGACTTCGAGACTTTCATATTGGCGATGAGACACTTGTCTATGGCACATGGACTAGCCTATGAGCAGGTGAAGAGGTGGGACAGAGTCTCAGCAGGCTCTTTGGGGTCTTCAAGCATAGGGATCGTAGCGGTGCTTCACTATCATGAACCTTCTGATCCATCAAACGAAGCCGACATAAAGGCTACCCTGTTCAACGACTACCTATTCAACGAATGGAGCCTGAACGCGGTTTTCCGGGGAGACTTCGACATGAACGTGGACGGTGTAGTGGAAGGGGATGAGCAGCTTCCCTGGCTTGTGAAAGGTTGTGACTGGATCGGGATCAACTATTACATGCGACGAAGGGTAAAATACACTCCGAAAAGCGGGGATCCGAGGTTCAACTACTCATTCGAGCCTGCGGTGGACTCGAGTGACATAGGCTTCGACACATATCCAGAGGGGCTTCGATGGGTCTGCGACTGGGCTTATAGCAGGTACAGGAGACCCCTCTATGTTACGGAGAACGGGATAGCTGACGCAGCGGACTCCATGAGGGTAAGGTACATTGAGGGTCACCTGAGGGAGCTTCAAAAAGCCATTGAGTTGGATGAGGTACCCATCCGTGGCTATTTTCACTGGAGCCTCATTGATAACCTGGAATGGTCGAGTGGTTACAAGGTGAGGTTCGGGCTTTACTCTGTGGACTCCGTGACTAAGAGGAGAAAACAGAAAGCGTCAGCGGAAGCATTCAAGCGAATAGCCGAGGCCAACAGTTTGCCCTAGGAGAAGCATGCGCGCGCAGGGTGATCTGCGTTTCGAGTGCTGGACGAAATCGTGCGAGCACCCTGG
>CAZIAF010000045.1:12352-13663 GCA_964537625.1 uncultured Candidatus Bathyarchaeia archaeon | reverse complement strand
GAGCAGGAAATGCATCGGCGGAAACGATACACACTTCCCGACGGCGCTATTGTTGAGGTCGTTCGCCCAATCCATAATACAGTCTTCTGCGCGAATTGTAATAGGCTCCGTCTTACCAGCGACGGCAGACTCAAACCATGCCTGATGCGAGACGACAACTTGGTTCCAGTGGTACACCTCATAAGAGTGGGTGCACCAAAGGAGAAAGTGGTAGAGGCTTTCAGGCAAGCAACGAGCCTAAGGGCACCATACTGGAGCGAAAAGAGATGAAGATCAAGGTCAAATACTTCGCGAGTATACGCGAGTGGACTGGGGTCAAGGAGGAGGAGGTAGACCTCCCCGAGGGTTCAACCGCGGAGGAACTGAAGAGGAAGGTGCAGCGCCTCCACAGCAATATCGACAACCAGGAGGGTACAATACTCGTCGCCGTCAACGGTGGATTCGTCGAGCCGAGCAGACTCCTCAGTTCGGGGGATGAGGTCGCATTGTTCCCGCCAGTTAGTGGAGGCTAGTCAATGATCAGGGTAACGAAGGACGATTTCAGCGTCGACGTGGAACTACGGCATCTGAAAAGACCATCGGTGGGCGGGCTTGTCATATTCGTCGGCACCGTCCGAGCCGAGTCGGAGGGACAACGAGTCGACGCAATGGAGATCGAGGTCTACCCAGAGATGGCGGAGAAGCAGCTCAACGCGATAAGGGACGAAGCCATCCAAAAGTTCGGCGTTGAGGACATCAGAGTCATCCACAGATACGGTGACCTAAAGATCGGTGACAACATCGTCCTCGTTATCGTATCCGCCAGTCACAGAGGCGAGGCATTTGACGCCTGTAAGTATATTATAGATGAGTTGAAGAAGCGAGTGCCTATCTGGAAACGGGAATATACGCCTCAAGGTGCCCGCTGGGTGGAGGTTGGAAGACTTGACTAAAATCGACCTGTTCAGCATGGTTGACATCACCGGTAAGGAAGATGTACCGAGAACTGCCAAGGCATTCGGTAGGATTTTCCTTAAAAAAGAGACCATTAAAACCATAAACGCCGGGAAGGTGAAAAAGGGAGACCCTCTAGCTGTCGCTGAGGTCGCCTGCATCCAGGCTGTCAAGAAGACCTCTGATATCATCCCTATGTGTCATAATATTCCTATAGGCTCGGTGAACGCTGAGTTCACAGTTGGTGATGATTATATTGAGGCTAGCTGCAATGTCACCACCACCTACAAGACCGGCGTCGAGATGGAGGCCCTCATAGGCGTCTCCGTCGCCCTCCTAACCATTTGGGATATGGTAAAGTATATAGAGAAAGATGAA
>CAZIAF010000045.1:0-12252 GCA_964537625.1 uncultured Candidatus Bathyarchaeia archaeon | reverse complement strand
CGGGTCATAATTACGAGTGGGGGTACCGGGATAGGCACCAAAGACCGAACCGTTGCAGCTGTGTCTCCTCTCTTCGATAAGGAGATGCCTGGCTTTGGAGAGCTCTTCCGCAAGTTGAGCTACGATGAGGTCGGTGGCGCAGCTATTATGAGCCAGGCCACGGCGGGCATTGCAAACAAGCGACTGGTTTTCTGCCTCCCAGGTTCACGAAACGCTGTAAAACTTGCACTTTCAAAGATCATACTCCCAAACGTAGGTCACATGCAGTGGGAGATAAACCGGAAATGAAGCCATTTGGCAAATTGATGACGCGGTTAGATGCTGTACGCCTAATCGATGAATCAGTCGAAAAGATCAAGCGTATAGAGGATGTGTCTATCATGGAAGCAGCGGGGAGGGTTCTCGCCGTTGATGTGATTGCTGGATTCAATGTGCCTCCATTTGATCGAAGCTCGATGGACGGCTACGCTGTTAAGGCGGAGAACACAGCCAACTCTGTCACGAAGCCTGTGAAGCTTAAGCTGGTTGGTGTTCGACATGCGGGTGAGCCCTTCGACGGAGTCATCGGCATCGGTGAGTGTATCGAAATAGCGACGGGGGCGCCGATCCCCAAAGGAGCCGACGCCGTCGTAATGGTCGAATATACTAAACTCTCTGGCCGCACCGTCGAGATCCAGAGAGAGGCAAAGCCAGGTGATAACATCGCCCTCGAGGGAGAGGACATTTGGAAGGGTGAGGTAGTCGTAAAGGTCGGTGAGGTGCTAACACCAGGTAAGGTCGGAGCTGTAGCAGCCCTCGGGTTCTCAAAGGTCAAGACATATGCGAAGCCTCGGGTTGCCATCTACTCCACAGGAACCGAGATCGCCCCACAGGAAAAACCCCTAGGACCAGGGCAGATCTATGACATCAATAGCTATACCCTCACAGCGGTCATTGCCGCGAACGGCTGCGTACCCGTTAAACGGGGGCTGGTTAAGGACGACCCGAAAGCCATCTTGGAGGCTATACGGGACGCTGCGACATATGACGTCGCTGTCTTCTCAGGGGGGAGCAGTGTCGGAAGTAAGGATCTCTTCGGGGGCATCCTCGAGAACATAGGTGTGGTCCACTTCCATGGCCTGCAGGTGAAGCCGGGGAAGCCTACCCTATTCGGTGAGGTCGACGGGACTCCCATCTTCGGAATGCCTGGGTACCCGACGAGCTGCCTGAGTAACGCTTACGTCTTTCTAATGCCTGCATTGAGGAAAGTAGCTGGTCTACCGCCTGCATATCAGAGGATCATAAAGACAAAGCTAAGTAAAGATGTGAAGGGGGATGGGGAGAGAGAGCAGTTCTACACCGTAAGCGTCAAGAACAACGAGGCCATTCCAGTCTTTAAAGCGAGCGGCGACATCACAAGCATGGCACATGCTGACGGCTATATAATAATCCCGATCGGAACTAAACTTCTCGAAGCTGGTACCGAAGTTAATGTCATCCTCTTCGGTTAGGCGAATCTATTTTACTATCTTGGCAACTACTTTTCCACCATGAGCAAGAAGTTATCCACTTTTCAGCTAGGAGAGGAGTTCGCGCGCAAACTAGACGCGGAGGACCCCTTATCTAAATTCATAAATCGCTTCTACCCCATCCCGGGCTCAATCTACATGGACGGCAATAGTCTCGGGCTAATGTCGAAGGACGCGGAAGAGAGCCTGACGCGAGTCTCCGAGGAATGGAAGGCCCTTGGCATAGCTGGCTGGGGAAGAGGTAAGATTCCTTGGATCGACTATGGAGAAAAGCTTGGGGCAATGGAAGCCCCACTAGTAGGTGCCGAGCCCGAGGAAGTACTAGTCACTAACAGTACGACAGTGAACCTCCACAACTTAGTGATGACCTTCTACAAACCGAAGGGTAGGCGCCGCAAGATACTCGCTGATGAGCTCAACTTTCCCAGTGACCTCTACGCCCTCTACGCTGACATTGCCCTAAAGGGCGGGGACCCTGAGAAGGATCTCATCCTCGTTAAAAGCAGAAACGGACTAGTTGAGGAGGACGACATTATCAAGCAGATGACTGGCGAAATCGCCCTCGCCTTGCTACCAAGCGTCTACTATAAGTCGGGGCAGCTATCCGATATGGTTCGCCTCACAAAGGCAGCGCATCGCAAAAAAATTATAATTGGCTTCGATTGCAGCCACAGCGTCGGTGTCATCCCCCACTTTTTCGACTGGTGGGACGTCGACTTCGCCTTCTGGTGCAACTATAAATACATGAACGCAGGTCCCGGTGGCACTGCAAGCCTGTACGTCAACAAAAGGCTATTCTGCGTATGCCCGGGACTCGCAGGCTGGTGGGGAAATAACCGCTCCACAATGTTCAACATGGAGACACGTTTCGACCCAGCAAAGAATGCAGCAGCATGGCAGATAGGAACAATCAACATGTTTAGCGCAGCTCCACTGGAGGGTTCCCTCCAAATAATGAAAGAGGCGGGGATCGAGAGGATCAGGGAAAAATCGCTAAAGATCACAGGTTATCTTATGTTCCTAATCGACGAGATACTGAGTAAGACTCCATACAACTTCTCTATCGCAACGCCTCGAGAACCAGCGCGACGCGGTGGTCACGTCGGTGTCGCCCACAAGGAGGGATGGAGGATCAACCAAGCCTTAATTGCCAGGGGCGTCATTCCCGATTTCCGACCCCCCAACATCATCCGACTCGCACCCATCCCCCTCTACATCAGCTACCACGACGTTTGGAATGTGGTACAACACCTCAAGGCAGTAATTGACATGAAGGAGTATCAAAAGTTCAAAGACGATAGGTCCACCGTGACCTAACCCTGAATAACCTCTTCTATTGATTGTATGTATTTCTATACATGCACGAGGCTGGAGAAGGCTGTATCCTTACGCTCGACGAAGGAACGACGAGCGCCCGTGCTCTAATTCTAAACCATTCCGGAGATGTCATGGGCTTCGGTCAGAACAGGATCAGGCAGTACTATCCAAATCCCGGCTGGGTCGAACAGGACCCTCAGGATATCTGGAGAGCCCAACTCAGTGCGGCGAAGAAGGCCATAAGAGACGCGAAGATCAATTCCTCCGAGATCTCAGCCATAGGTATTACTAACCAGAGGGAGACAACCATCCTCTGGGATAGGGTGACGGGGGAGCCTATTTATAATGCAATTGTCTGGCAGTGTAGGCGCACCGCCGACATAGTCGAGAATTTGAGGGAGCACAGTACATTAATCAAGGAGCGAACCGGCCTTGTACCAGACTCGTACTTCTCTGGACCCAAGATCAGGTGGCTCCTAGATAACATCCCTAATCTAAGAGAGATAGCCAAGGAGGGTAAGGTCCTCTTCGGCACTGTCGACACCTGGCTTATCCACAAACTCACAGGCGGGAGAGTTCACGCTATAGATTATTCTAACGCCTCACGTACAATGCTCTTCGACATTAGGAAGCTTCGATGGGACCAGGAGCTTCTGGAGATCCTCTGCATCCCAGAGGCGCTCCTCCCTGAGCCAAAAGCCTCCATAGGATTTTTCGGCTTCACCGACCCCCAGCTGTTCGGCGTCGGTGTTCCAATCGCTGGTGACCTCGGAGATCAGCAGGCAGCCCTCTTCGGTCAGACCGCCTTCGAACCGGGGACCACAAAATGCACCTATGGGACCGGCAACTTCATGCTCATGAACACCGGCCAAAAACCAGCGAAGTCGAAGAACCTGCTCACGACAATCGCCTGGGGAATCGGCAAAAAAACCACATATGCGCTTGAGGGGAGCATCTTCGTCACTGGCGCCGCCGTCCAATGGCTCCAGGAAGCCCTCGGAGTTGTGAAAAACCCTCGGGAGACCGAGGAACTCGCTTCCTCCCTTGCGGATAACGACGACGTATATTTCGTCCCCGCCTTCACTGGTTTAGGCGCCCCCCACTGGGACCAGTATAGTCGAGGCACCATACTAGGCCTCACCCGCGGCACAGGCAAAGCACATTTCGCTCGAGCTACGTTGGAATCAATTGCCTATCTGACACGAGACGTCTCAGATGCGATGGAGGAAGAGAGCCATATAAAACTCCGAGAACTTCGTGTCGATGGAGGTGCCACCCAGAACGGATTCCTCATGCAGTTCCAAGCTGATATCCTTGGGAAACGAGTCATTCGACCCGCTAATACAGAGACCACAGCGCTAGGCGCCGCTTTTGCCGCCGGTCTTGCAGTCGGTTACTGGGAGAACCAAAGAGATCTTGCGAAGATCTGGAGGTCTGAGAGAGAGTACGAACCCCAGATGAAAAAAGAGGAACGGGAGAGACTCCACTCTCGATGGAAAACTGCTGTGGAGAGGTCCCTCAGCTGGGCGAAGCCAGCTGACGGATAGACCCACCGGTTATATCCTCCAATCAACATTGTAAGCGGATGGTACTAGAATTGTCAACTGATATTGTGTACGTAGACTCTGAGAAGCTTAAGAGATTCATCATCGATGCCTTCAGGTGCGTTGGCGTCCCTGATCCGGACGCTGAAGTATGTACGGATGTCCTCATCTCCGCCGACAGACAGGGAATTGACAGCCACGGCATCAGTAGGCTCAAACCCATCTACATCGACCGGATCAGGGCTGGGCAGCAGTCTCCAGTGACGAAGATCGAGCTTGTTCGGGAGGGACCGACAACAGCAGTTCTAGACGGCCACAACGGTATGGGTATGGTAGTCGCTAAGAGGGCGATGAGCCTCGCAATCGAGAAGGCTAAGAAGTTTGGCATGGGGATGACCGTGGTCAGAAACTCGACCCATTATGGGATCGCTGGCTACTACGCTCAAATGGCTGTCAGCGAAGACCTCATTGGTATAACCGGCACCAATGCTCGGCCCTCGATCCCACCGACTTTCGGCACAGAGAACATGCTCGGAACCAACCCACTCACCTTCGGCATGCCCACAGACGAGCCATTTTCATTCATGATTGACTGCGCAACAAGCATCATCCAACGTGGCAAAGTGGAGGTTTATGCCCGCATCGGGAAGAAGATACCAGAAGGCCTAGTAATAGATAGCAATGGCGAATACATGACTGATCCAGCGGAGATTCTCCGCAACCTCACCCGAGGCGAGGCAGCACTCCTCCCAATCGGCGGTCTTGAAGAAACCGGAGGTTACAAAGGTTACGGCTATGCCACCGTCGTCGAGATACTTTCAGCAGCCCTGCAGGGAGGACCTTTCCTAAAAGCCCTAACCGGAACCAACCTCGGACACTTCTTCATTGCCATAAACGTCTCCGCGTTCACCGATCCCGACGAATTTAAAAAGACAACCGGAGACATACTCCGCGCAATCAGGGCGTCCCGCAAGATGCCGGGCCACAACAGGATCTACACCGCAGGCGAGAAGGAGTACATTACTTGGCTGGAACGGAAAAAGACCGGCATACCCCTCAACCTGAGTCTCCAGAAAGAGTTGACACAGCTGAGGGACGAGTGTAACCTAAATCAATACAGCTTCCCATTTTAAAACTATGTTAAGACGAAAGGACTCCCATCTATGTGTGAGGACAAATATTATGAGTCTCCTCGTCCCCATCAAGCCGATTCAAGAATGCAGAAGATCCTCGAGGATATCAAGGTTCTAGACTTTACACACGTCTGGTTTGGCCCCTACTGCACAATGATGCTTGCCGGCCTAGGTGCTGAAGTCATCACAGTTGAGCCCCCATGGGGTAACATTGGACGACTAGGCCCCGGAGAACTTTACAAAGGCTCCTCAACCAGTTTCATGGCCTTCAACTGCGGGAAGAAGGGTATCGCCATCGACATGAAAAAACCTGAGGGAATGACCCTTGTCAAGGAATTAATCAAGGAGTGCGATGTCGTCGTCCAGAACTTCGCTCCAGGTGTCATGGAGCGCCTCGGCCTTGGATACAACGAACTAAAAAAAATCAAACCCCAAATAATCTATGCTGCACTCAGTGGTTTCGGTCAATCTGGTCCCTATAGTCGATATGGTAGCTATGCGGCGGTCGCTGAGGCAATAAGTGGCTATACCTACGCTACCGGTAAAGGTATCTCTCCCGAACATACACCAGTTACCATGGCCGGCGCCCTCGGAGACATAGGCCCCGGTACATTCGCAGCCTTCGCAATCGTCTCCGCCATACGTTACCGCGACAAAACCGGCAAAGGTCAGATGATCGACGTCAATCAGGTCGATACGATGGTGAGCTTCAACCTCAATGAGACCGTCGCCTATGACCTCTTCAAGGAGAGCCCGATAGAGAGGCGCCAGAAGAGAACACGCCCTCCTAATGAGCTCTGGGGAGTCATCAAGGTTAAGGACGGCTGGGTTCAAATCGCTGGAAGTCGCCCCAAAGCGGTTGAGGAGATGAAGCAGAGGCTCGGAGTAGAGGAGGTTACCATCGAACTAGTACAGGAGAAGCTGGCAGATATGAACCGGAAGGAAGCGTTCGAGTGGCTAGTGAGTTTCGACGTCCCCAGCGCTCCCATCTACGAGGCATACGAGGGCTTCAGCGACCCCCACCTCATAGCGCGTAAGACCTTCGTCGAGGTTCCCCACCAACTCGCCGGCAGCTATCGGATACCAAAGTTCCCTGCCGACTTTAGCGAGACCCCCGGCGAGATAAAGACAGGTGCCTTCTTACTCGGCCAGCACACCGAGGAAGTACTAAAAACTGTTCTAAAGAAGACCTCCGAAGAGATCCTAAAACTCGAACAGGATGGCGTCGTAACGATCTGGAGACCCTAAAACAAATATCTTTAACCTCTAGTAGTGTACTCGGCCGACACCTTTCCCCAGGGCCTTGAGAACGTTATCTCGATGCTCCGCTTGACCTAGGAAATAGCTTTGTAGTTTCAAATACTCCTCCTGTAACTCTCTGATTTTTGGTATAGGTTTAAGTGGACTGTTGAAACCAAGCTCATTTCTTAATATATTGAAGAGGGCAGGGTTGCTTAATGCAGCTCGCCCAATCATAACTCCCCCTACACCCATTTTTTGTAGTGTCATCACCTTTTCAGCGGAGTCTATCCCTCCATTCGCAATAAGCAGCTTCTTTCCGACAACGTCAACACATTCTGGGAAGACTGAGTAATCTTCATCCTCGGAAGATTCCTGTGTAGCAGTCTTCGCGTGTACTATGAAGATGTCAGTATCGACTCCTTTGAGGCTGGTGAGGTAGACCTTGTTCTTCTTTTCGATTATGTTAGCGCCGATCCGGATCTTAACCGATGTCGCGTAGCCATAGTTTTTTATGAGTGAGACTAGCCTCTGGGTTTTTGCCACACGTTTTATCATGGCTGCCCCTTTTCCCTGCTGTATGACCTCCCTGCTTGGGCAGCTAAGATTGAGATTAAAGCCCATAAACCCTTGGAAGGGCTCGAATCCGCATAAGAACTTCTCTAGCTGTTCCTCCCGTCCGGTGAGAATTTGAATCTGAACAGGTGTCGAGTCCCTTACTGCAATCTTCTCTAGAGCTAGCCTGCTGCCCCGCAGGAAGCTATCTACATGCGCCATCTCGGTAAAGGTCATATCGGCACCGTGACTGTGACAGAGGGTGCGGAATGCACTGTCCGAGTATCCCTCCATGGAGGCCAGCATGAAGCGGAACAAACCGAGTAATAGTCTGCCCCGAGAAATATATGCGTAACAATACAAGCTTTTTTACATCTTTTTTGACTGTACCCTCCAAGTGAAAAATACATTATAGTGAATTTGCCCAAAGTTATTCTCTTGAGACAAATAAGTTTCCTTTTATGTAGAACCGGAGTTTCTCAGGTAGATCTCTTTTCACTCCTATCCGGTGGCTGGTACATATTTCAACTGTGTAAGGGGCGTCGAGTATTTGGACTGGGCTACCGGGGTCAGTAACTGGGAAACCGTTGAGTTCCTTTGAGATCCCAAGAGCTATACTCAACTTACCGGGGCCATTAGTGAGTTCCTTTTCATCATCAATGGGGCGTAGCCTCTCCATTGTTTTTATGCCCTTCACTGGCTCGATTGCTCTAAATAGTACGCCTCCGACACCCCCTAAATCGTGGGCGACCACGTTCAACATCCAGTATTTATGGACATTGTAGATGAAGAGATGACCCGGCTCGTTCCACATCATCTTATTATAGTTTTTTCGACCATGGAAGGCGCGACTTGCAGGGTCCATCTGCCCATGATATGCCTCAGTCTCGACAACTATGCCCTCTAGCCTTTCTCCATTTAAGACTCGTACAATTTTCTTCCCCAGTAGGTCGCGGGCAACGATGTCAGGCCGCCTCATATAATATTCCTTGGGAATGATTGTTAGTGGCGCCATAGGATCTTGAGTGAGTTATCCTCTCAGAGGATATTTTAGTTGCCCCAGCAGAATTGATACCCGTTATACCCATATCTTACAGGAGGTCCTAAGAGACGTGAATTCATCGAAATGGCTCGAGATTCTACGCGAGATAGCTGACAACATCATATCTAGAGTAACGGAGGTACGTCTAAGAGGCGAAGGATTGGAGAATCGTGAAATCGAGCGTCTCTTAGACGAAGCCGCTCAGAGTGCCCTTTTAGAGACTCTCACAATGAGAGATGTCTCCGCCCAAATAATCAGCGAGGAGGGGGACGTCGTAGTTGGCTCCGGTGGGCCAATTATTGTCGTCGACCCCGTTGATGGAACAACGAATCTCGCCAGGGGCCTTAAGCCTGCGGTAACCTGTATCTCCGTCTCAGAGAACAACAGACTCTCAGGAACCATTGCTGCCCTGGTAGCCGACATATACAATGGGGAGACCTGGACAGCCGAGAAGAATAGGGGCGCTTATCTTGACTCTAAGCCAATCCACATCGCTCCGGCGAAACCGATACAATCCGCTCTCATCTCCGTAGGCATGAGCAAGACCCTGAAACTCGAAAGAATGACTCCCCTTCTAGTTAACTGTCGCCATATACGTATGCTTGGTAGCTCCGCCAATGCGCTAAGTCTCGTTGCCTCGGGTATACTTGATGCTCATATCGACATTAGAGGCACGATACGCGTCACCGATGTTGCTGCAGCTTTAACCATCATAAGAGAAGCGGGAGGTGTATACGCTGTCAATGGTGTAATAAACGGGGATTTTTCCCTCACTAGAGAAGCTACACTTGAACTCGTCGCCACCTCGACTCCTCAGCTACTAGAAAAGCTCCTTTACCTCACGAAGAGTTAGAGGTGTTATTTGATCCCTTAATCCAGGCAGTGTTCAGAGAGAACCTGTGTTTCATTTGCGCGCGCAGTGTCAATTCACTTCTGACCTCGACCAAGTTGCTCGGGAAGTAGAGGAGTTAAGATTATCATCGAGTGAAAGATTTCTACGGTAGGCTTGTTGCTCATTTCCTCCTCCAATGAGGTGTGGATCATCGCATTAATGCCTAACAAGGTTACTGACCCCGAGCTTGCGGATACCCTCGGTGAAGCCATGCTATAGGCGTTGAAGTCTAGTTTTATGACTCAAAAGTCACATTAGAATGCATCATTATTAACAAACGTGTGCTGGCCGAGTTTTAACCCCAATTTCAAATTAACATAAATAAGACAAAATTGAACACTAATATTACCCAAATTTGAAGCTAAGTTGTTAAAAAACAGGCTTTTTCATCTAGAAGTCCATACAAACCGTTTTTAAGCCTCTTGGCGTGCTATCAACCAGTTAGAGGACGACACGTTGGGTAAGAAAAAAGTACTCAGCGAAAAGGACCTAAGAGAGATAGTGCTCCCTTCGAAGAACGACGTCATTGGCATCGCCCAGAAGATGCTTGGATTCGACAGAGTCCAGGTAAAATGCCAAGATGGAAACGTCCGCGTCTGCCGCATCAGGGGGAAAATGAAGCGTCGCACTTGGATCAGGGAGGGTGATATCGTCCTAGTCTCCCCTTGGGACTTCCAAAGCGAGGAACGCGGGGAAATCTTCTGGCGCTACACCCAGAATCAAGTCGAAGAACTAAGACAGAAAGGAATACTGAAGATGGAGTAGGTTGATGGTCACGTGCTCAAACGGGAACAGATGGAGCGTAGAGCAGAGGCAAAAGAGCGTCTATATGAAGAGACAAGTCTCATGCTCAACAAGGACCAAGAGGAGTTTCAGGTCACAGATGCAGTTTTCGACCGACCTACCCTCGAAGGCATTTACCGTTTGATGCACCGAAAGGTGATCGGTAAGATCAAGGGAGTCATCAAAGCTGGGAAGGAGTCTCATGTCTTCTGGGGGACAGCCCCAGACGGGAAGGAGATCGCAGTCAAGATCTATTACACCTCCACTGCAGAGTTCCGAAAGGGTATGGCAAAATACATCGAGGGTGACCCTAGATTCAAGCACATCCGATCCGATGGGAAGAGCCTAATCTATGCTTGGGCACAAAAGGAGTTCAGTAATCTCCAACTCGCTGAACAAGCAGGTGTAAACAGTCCACGTCCAATCGAGTTCTTCCGGAACATCTTGGTGATGACCTTCATAGGCACCGATGGTGTCCCTGCCCCTGTCCTCAGAGAGCTTCCCCTTGAGGACCCAGTGGGTTTCTACGATCAACTCACTGACGAGATGCGGAGACTCTATCAGCAAGCGGGACTTGTCCACGGTGATCTTAGCGAATATAACATCATGGTCTGGGAGAAGAAGCCTGTTATCTTCGATCTCGGCCAATCTATGCTCACAATGCATCCCATCGCTGCCCAGCTGCTACAGCATGACGTTGACACCGTCAACTCATTTTTCTGTAAACTCGGCGTCGAGGTCTACGATAATCAAGCATTAGAGGAGTGGGTGAAGAATGGAGAAGCGTAACTACATTAGGATTCCTCTGGACCGTGTAGGAGTTCTCATAGGTCCAGATGGTGAAGTCAAGCAGAAGATAGAGCAAACCTTCGGCATCACCCTCGTAATAGATAGCGTAGTGGGAAATGTCGAGGTTATCCTTAACCCCGACCAGAACGACGTCTCCGTTCTCTTCACCGTAGCTAACATAGTTAAAGCGATAGGCAGAGGCTTCAGCCCTAACCGCGCAATGATGTTAGGGAATGAGGACTATGACCTAGCTGTGATTGACCTAGAGGAGTACGTCGGCACAAGCCGTAACGCGCAGGAGAGGTTGAAAGGTCGCATAATCGGTAAGGAGGGTAAAAGCCGAATCATCATCGAGGAACTCACAGATACCAACTTGAGTGTCTACGGGAGCACCGTTGCGATTATAGGCCACATCGAGGCATTGCCTGCGGCTCGGGAGGCAGTAGCGATGCTCATACGTGGAAGTTTCCATAAAACCGTTTACAACTACTTGTTCGCATATCGAAGGCAGCTCAAACGAGACCGAGGGGAGATCTGGTACGACCAGCCACCACCTGCATCCGAAAGGAGGAGATGACATTAACACAGCAGCAATCAGAGTACCAATCTGTGAGTCCTAGCGACTTTTTTTACCGCAACAGGGAGATCGCAGGTTTCAGCAACCCAAGCCGCGCCATCTACGTAGGCGTCAGAGAGCTCCTCGAGAACAGCCTTGACGCCTGCGAGAGCAGCATGACTCCACCCGACGTCTACCTCCGAATCACTGAGCTGTCCTCAAGTGGAGGCGGTGGCGATAACGGCACCGCTGTCTACCTTGTTCGGGTCCAAGACAACGGTACGGGCGTTCCAGCCGACCAGATCCCAGCTTGCTTCGCTCAGGTATTCTACGGCTCCAAATACACACTCAAACAGAGCCGAGGAACCTTCGGGATGGGCGGCACAATGACGATCCTATATGGTCAGATAACCACCCACAAACCTGTTATCGTAACATCGAGCATCGGCGAGGAAATCCATGAGTACGAAATGATGATCGACATCGAGAGGAACCAAGCCCAAGTCCTTAGGCATACTACTCTCGACAACCCAAAAGGTTGGCGCGGCACTATCGTGGAACTCCAAATCGAGGGCGACTATCCCCGCATTATGAGCCGAATGATCGAGTACCTGAAGCAGACCGCCATGGTCAACCCCTACGCCGACATCACATTCATCGATCCGAAGAACCGGCTTTACCGATTCGAGCGAGGAACAACCAATATGCCTGTGATGCCTGTATCAGTGCGACCTCACCCCCACGGTATGGACGTCGAGACATTTCGCCGCCTCCTCTCCATTGCGAAGTCGAAGGACATGAAAAATTTCATGATGGACAACTTCCAAGGTGTAGGACCTATTACTGCCGAGAAGTTCCTAGCCTTCGCAGGTCTTAACCCGAAGGCGAAGCCAA
>CAZIAF010000044.1:0-14145 GCA_964537625.1 uncultured Candidatus Bathyarchaeia archaeon | reverse complement strand
AGTATACAATATCTTCTTTACCGCAAACTCCCTACCGCATTTAAGATGCACACATCCAATGAACTCGATTTCCTACTAGCAGCGAAGGAGCCATGGGTCAGGTACAATACTCTTAAGTTTCTGCTAGGAAAAAGTGAAAATGAGTCAGATGTAAAGGAGGCAAAAAGGGATCTACTCAACCATCCACAGGTTACAAAATTACTTAACGAGTGCATAGAATGGCCTGATGGGCCAATCAAGAGACACAATGACGCCGCCCATCTCATTCATAAAATCGTCCTCCTATCCGATTTCGGACTGAATAAAAATGATCCCCTCATACCCGAAATAATTGCTAAAATTGTCTCGAACCGTGATCCGATTGGGTCCTTCCGATCAAACCTAATGATACCGAAAGCGTTTGGGGGAGACGGTGAGCCAAAGTTATCTTGGCTTTTATGTGATTTTCCGATCCTCTTCTACGCCCTCCTCTCGTTTAACATCGAACCAACCGAGGATATTGATAGAGCAGCAGACTACCTGGTTTCCATTGTACGTGAGAACGGTTGGCCATGTACCGGCGCTATTCAGGGATTCAGAGGACCTGGAAAAAAGACCGATTTTTGCCCATACGCTACAATGATCTCACTGAAGGCTCTATCTCTCTATCCTCGACACAATCGATCCGAGGCCGTCAAGAATGGCGTAGAGTCTTTGTTAACTCATTGGGAGAAGAAAGGTGTCGAGAAACACTATTTATTTGGTATTGGATCCGATTTCATGAAGCTAAAATATCCGAATGTATGGTACGATGTTCTACACTACATCGATGTGTTGAGTCGTTTTACTTTCTCCACCAAGGATGAGCGCTTCAAAGAGGTCTTAGAGGCATTAAATTCTAAACAGGGCCCAGATGGCGGTTTTAAACCAGAGTCTGTTTGGTTGGCCTATAAGGATTGGAGTTTCGGACAGAAGAAGATTGTCTGTCCCTGGGTCACTTATCGAGTCTCCCTCATTAATTCAAGGATAAAATGGAATGTAACTTGAATCCTTAAACACCACTTACATTTTTTGCATTTATAAGAACAAGTGCATGACTTATTGTAGATAAATGCTTTAACATTACAAATTATTTTGAGCTATGGTCCGCTGTTATCAATCGATTTGAAGCATTTGTCTCGGTATTCACAATTTCTGCATTTACTTGAGTTATCGGCTGGAAATGCCTCTCTTGTCCCCCTCCAATAATCAAGAGCCCAGTCAATATCTCTCTCCGCGTCGATTTGGCGGTACTCGTAGATGTAGACGTTCGCGCCGTCGATCTTCAGAGTTGCTTCGTTTGGTCCATTCTCGTTTACAGCTTTGATGACTTTTCTAAATATCTCCTCATCATCACGGTTCGACCTTGGGACGACAGCTATAGTATAAAACAAGTCACTTGTATCAAAACCCATACTATCAAGGATTCTCCCGTAGACTCCTGCCTGTGCGTGGTAGCTCTTATAGGGCAGTGGAGAATTACTGAACTTGTACTCGAAAAGGACGATTGGGTCTCCCTCTTTAAACAAGATTGCATCGGGTTGACCAGCTAAAATTACGTCGCGGTATTTCGCGAGTAAAGGCATCTCGTGGACCATTACTACTTCGCCTGAGAATATCTCCTGGAGGAGCTCATCTCTCTCAAATTCCACCGAGTCGACTAACAGCGACTCGTGTCCCTCACTGCCTTGCATCTTGGTTTCTGTCTCAATTCGGCCGTGTAACTGCTCCATTTCGACTTTTTTTTCGCAGTAGAATTGTTCCGCTATTTTACTAGCCTTTAAATAGAGTTGATTAAATCGAAGGTATTCTCCCTTTTCACGTGCTTCTTTCAGATAATTGGATACTGAATCTTCCATCGATTGGTGTTGTTCCATGCGACGCTTTTGTTTAGGGCTAAGGGCTTTCGGCATTCTTTAAGCCATCATCCTTCGAGGTTAGTAGCATTAAATCCTTCACGGGACACTAAACTATTTTGAATTTTATGCGAGCTTTAAGATGTTCCTATATGCACGCGCGCATTATCTAAAGATGCTAAGTTCCACACATACGCACTCCTATGCTGACTGGCAGATTTTCCAGATTCCTAACGCGTAAATTTATTAACCATATGAAAAAATAATACCATGAATGTTCCGCGATATTCTAAATAGCCTTAAGAAAGAAGCTGAAAAACGCGTCACTCAAGTAGAAGAGCCAAAACGAAGCAAAGACCCAATTCGAAGCACAGGAAATAGAAGATATGGAAGTTTAGTTGCTTGGATAAAAAGCAATTATGGAAACTACCTTAGCGGCGGGGGAACCGATGAAGAAGTAAAACAACAGCTAGAACAAATTTTAAGGGCAAGTATAGCAAAAGGAGATTTTCAAAATAATCCAGATGCTCTAAGGGGATTTAAAACGTATATTAATGGCAAAAAATACGGTGACCTGGTAAAGTTACGCGAATGAGAAAAGTAACCCAAAATAAAGCCATATGCCCAATCCCTCTAGAATCTATACAGTTATATTACAAATCCAAATTAATTGATCTAAGATCAGTTCCCGACGTTAATTTTCGTCACTTCAGGTTTCGACTCTATGATGGCTCTTTTTATAAGGTTAAAAGAAAGATCAGGGACTCTACGGGTTTACAAGAGAGTCTCGTAGATCTTGTTCCATTAGATGTTTATTATTCAACAGCTTGTTGGTTGAACCCTCATCTAATCGCCAGCAGGCTCGATAAAGACATTTTAAAAAACATAATTATTTCGTGCGACCTATCCTTTGATATTGATGTATCTAAACAGATAAAAAACTTAGATGATGCTAAATATCAAGCGATAGTTCTTTACGATTTTCTCGTATCTAAGGGACTTAAAATACGTTACTCCGCTTTTTCTGGAAGCAAAGGCTTTCATATTGTGTGCGATGACCCTTGGAAATCTGGGGTAAACGAAGAAAATCCATTAAAACGAGAGATGAATGCCATTGCAGAAAGGAAAAATATCGTTAAAGAGGTAAAAGAGAATGGCGTAATCTTCGATGAAAAAGTCACTATAGATACCCGAAGAATTATTCGACTTCCAGGGTCTATAAATTCTAAAACAGGTCTCATCTGCACTCTATTAAGTAGAAAGGAACTCGAATTAGATATAGAGACAATACTTAAATTGGCTACGCGTGATAGATTTTTCGCTCCCAGGATCTCGCTTCGACTACGAGAAATGACGGCCCCTTCGGCCTACAAAATCTCTGGGTTCCTGGGCCGATTGGGAGTAAGGCCCAAACCCCAAATAAACTCATGCTACTCTACTTTCTTCACTAATAATATACCCGGAACGAAACTAAAGATACCGATTTTAGAATTCGAGGGTTGGATGAAAAAGGAAAAGGTATTTTCCATTGTAGATAGGGTTCAGCACCAATACCGTTTAGGTGACATCCTATTATTCAACGATGGGGATAGATTCTGGGCCATTAGCTTTAAGGCAGTTTCTCAGAGGAGACTCGAAAAGATTCTGTTCTCTTCAGGTTCAGTAAATTTGAATCAGTGTAAGAAATATGGTTGCACATACACTCGCGTTGGAAAAAGCATTGGCATAAACGGTGAATATATACAAAACGAGCCGAAGCTCATCAAAGTGTTAGAATCCGATCTAAAAGGACAAGCTAGCAGAACACATTTTGAGTTTTTTTCATCACTTGGAATAACTTTTCGTGAGAATGCCCTCGAGCTTTGTGGTTCCGAAAAAGAAAGACTCGAATTAATACATGCAATAATTGAATAACTTTGGACACATGGACATAGATTCCATAATATATATCTCCCCTATACCCGCGTTCAATAATCAATTATAGTTGTTTGAACATTTTTCATTCGATTGTAAATGGATGTTCTGGAAAGTTACAGTCGATTAAACCCTAAGTCTAGATCCTTGTATGAGAAGGCCTGCAGAAGTCTCCCGGATGGGTGTACTCGGAATGTTTTGTATACCCTTCCCTTCCCTGTTTACATGGCTCGTGGAGAAAAATCTAGGCTTTTTGATGTGGATGGAAATGAGAGAATCGATTTTAATTTCAATAATACAACTTTGATCCTTGGGCATAATCACCCTAAGGTTTTGAAGGCAGCTAGAGAGCAGCTTGAACTAGGCACGGTTCTTGGTGCACCTACTGAACCTGAGGTAGCTCTTGCTGAGGAGATTTTGAGCAGAATAGACGCGGAGAGGCTTAGGTTTACACCAAGTGGGACCGAGGCTAATATTCAAGCGGTAAGACTCGCTAGGAGTTATGTGGGTAGAGAGAAGATTGCGAAGTGTGAGGGAGCGTACCATGGTTCGTGGGATACGGTTGACATCAGTGTTGCGCCTCCTTTACATATGGCTGGTTCGCCTAAAGCCCCTTATGCGGTTCCGCAGAACGAGGGGGTGCCGAAGGGGGTTCTTGAGAATACCCTTATCATACCTTTCAACGACTCCGAAGCAGCTGAGGAGATAATTAAGAGACATAAAGATGAGTTAGCTGCTGTAATTCTCGAGCCTGTTCAGAGGGATATGCCTCCCAAACCTGATTTTCTGAGGGCTCTAAGAGAAATAACAGAAAGCTACGGGATTCTACTAATTTTTGATGAGGTCATCTCATTCAGATTAAGTCGGGGGGGAGCTCAGGAATTTTATGATGTTCACCCGGATATTACAACTATGGGTAAGATCATTGGAGGAGGTTTCCCAGTGGGAGCCTATGCTTCAACTGTGGAAGTTATGAAGCCATTAATGTTTCCGCCCTCAGAGTTTCCGGCGGTCAAACAGGCTAGACTAGGATTCTCCGGCACTTTCAACGCCCATCCAATCACTATGGCTGCTGGTCTTGCCACGCTAAAGGAGCTTAGATCCACTGTATACGAGGAAATGGATAAGACGGCTGAGGTTATGCGTAGAGGACTCGACTCTATTCTTGAGGATAGGCGGCTTGGGTATCATGTTAGTGGGGTTGGGTCGTTCTTCCATATTGACTGGACGAAGGATAAGGTGGTTGATTATAGGACTGCAGCGACTGAGGACAGAATGCTGAGTCGTGTGTTCTCAACTGAGCTTATGAATAGAGGTGTCTTCCTTTGGGGTCACCCCAATGTTTCTGCTGTAACTACGAGTGACGACGTGAAATTAGCCCTTGAGGCAGTCGGGAGAAGTCTAGATAATATTAGTACCTGAAGAAGTGAAGGGGTTATTCTTCTTCGTCATTTTTAAAGGATAACCTCACGCGTTGCCTGAAAAAAACATTAAAACGCTCTATTTTTGCTGTTTTTCTGACTGATCTATGCATAAAGATCCTTAGGGTCCCTTATTTTTAAGAAAGCCCACAATGTGACCAATATCATACCCATCGACATCGCGTAGAAAGGTAGGGTTGGATCACTCTGGTAGAGTAACCCTCCTGTTATTTGGGCTAAAGCCATGGGTAAGAATAAGAGCATGCCTCCACCCATCCCTGTGTTCCTGATATCGATGAAGAAGTTACCTCCGCCAATAGCCGAGGTAACTCTGCCTCTCCTTTCCCGTGGGACCGAGTCCGCTAGAAGAGATTGAAATCCAGGCATTAAGAATGAGTTCCCGATAGCCATTGTGAATACTAGTAATGCGAGCCCGACAAAGTCTTTTACGAAGTAGATAAAGAAGAGAGGATAGAGCGGTGTAAGAGCCATAAATGGCAACAAAAGTTTCCTCCTGCCAATCTTGTCCATGAGCTTGCCAGCTGGTTGAGCAAATGCTAGTCTGGTGCCTCCTTGAATTGCTGATGTTATTCCCCAGTTCGTAGCGGATATTCCGAGGAGAGAGGTGGCATATACGATCCAGAAGGCTCCGGCAAGACCGTTAAAGAAGTATTGGAGCATCTGCATCAAGGCGAGAACCCTAATGGATTCAGGCATCCATCTTAGGGTTTCAATGAAGCTTAGATATGAGTTCTTGATTAGCTTAGGGACGTTTTTG
Organism: uncultured Candidatus Bathyarchaeia archaeon; assembly: GCA_964537625.1. Taxonomy (GTDB): domain Archaea; phylum Thermoproteota; class Bathyarchaeia; order TCS64; family TCS64; genus UBA8941. The sequence goes on along the minus strand of CAZIAF010000044.1, from coordinate 8,158 downwards.
AAGTCTATTTTTTCAACGTTCGCAGGGTCTAAGGTCTCTTTTAAGGTTAGTATTCTTATGAAGGCAACGAGGATTCCAGCTCCGAAACCAAGATTGTAGACGAAGCGCATGGCGGGAACTATTCCCCAAGAGTCTACTAGGAAGCCCCCGAAGAAAGGTGAAATTACTCCAAGGGCGGCAGGAACCGAGATGGCTATTCCGAAACCTTGACCTCGTGTTCCAGCCTTCATAGAGTCTGCCATAAGTACAGTGATTATAGGCATGTAGAAGAGTACAAGATTCTGGAAGAAACTGGCGAGCGCTAGCCACTCCCAGCTCGGTGCATAAGCGAACGGTATGAAGCTGAAAGCATAAAGAAACGTTGCTAAGCCAACGAGTTTCACCCTACCGGACTTATCAGCTATGTAACCACCTAGAGGGTAAAGAAACAACCCTGCAATGGCTGATGCAGAGTTGACAAGGCCAATGTCGGCTGGTGATCCCCCGAGATTTTGTATGTATAAAGGTAAATAAGGCCTAGGGATGCTTGTTGTGAACTGCCATACGCATTGACACATAACTAGCCAGAAGAGGTTACCCCTCAACATTCCGATGCCAAATTCTCGCTTCGTGTTGAGGGTCATTTCTTCGTTCTGTGCTCCCAGAGTCTAATTGAAGGTGTTCTTAATCGGTTGATGTCTCCAATATTTTATATTTTGCTTCGGATTTTTTGTACTCATGTTTTGTGTTTGTTAATGAGTTTATGTATTGCTAATTGCTTGTAATTCTCGGACATGTGATTTTAACCATTTCTTGGTTCTGGATTGAATTATATTCTCCCTAGTCCTCGGATAAATGGCATGGATCACTTCATGATATATAACCATGAACAGGATTCCATTTGCAGTCTTTTTCGGCTTTTCTGAAGATAGACACTTCTCAATATTCTGCTTAATTAGCCATATCGTATTCAGATTTGAAGCATAAACACCTAGAGTTGTCTGGGGTTCTAAGCTGTAGTCTAGCGACGACGTAAGATCTACCCATCGAATAGTAAGATCGTTGATCCTCTTTCTTTGCCTCTTACTAAGATTCACCCAGATTCTCTCTGGGAGATGTTGAATCGCTTCCTCTAATAACCCGATGGCGTACTCATCTGAAAATAAGTCGATTAGGTCTGTTTGGGAGTTCTCCAATTGAAAGACCGGGTAAAGTTAAATCAGTTAGATTATTAAATAAACATATGGAAACAAGCGCGCGATTCAATAAACTAGCGTGCGATCTTAGATGAGGAATAATTATCATCTTCTAAAAAAATATTCGAGCCCTGTTTGGTTCTTTACCTCATCAGACATAAACTCAATTCTCCTCCCTAGAAGCGCCGATAAGCCCAACACAAAAAACATCTCACCTTTCCTCAGAAGCAGAATAGGTCCCTTGACACCAACCACTTCCCCAGATACAGTGGTTTCATCTTCTACTTTGAGAACTAGTGGTTTCTGCTTGATTACTGGAATATTGTAATGCGGAAGAAGAATCCATGGGTCCTCGTTGAATCGTTGATTCGAGGATGTAATTCCATGAACTCTCTGTCGAGTTACCTCGAGAAGAAGTAGAGCTTCCTTTATTTTATCCTCGTTGCCAAGTGTTGAGATTTTTACACCAGCACGAACTGACTCAGGTACTCCAAGACGCGTGTGGATTATGTGCTCAAGGTGCCTTACCTCGGAGCCATTTCCGGTGAGGACGCGGAAAGCGGCGTCAGCTCCCTGCTCGACCCAACGTGTAACATATCTAGTCTCCTGGGTGACACCGACCTTCAGTTTCCCGCCGAAAACCGCTAGGTAAACGTATGCCTGTGATTTTACGCAGTTTTCCCGTACAGGATCGGATGCAGTGCAGGTTTCACCTCTGCATCTTAGGCAAGGCGCAGTCGTGTCTCTTGCTATGCATGATGGACACTGGGGTCCTCCTCGGGCAATTGATGATGTTGGACACGGTGTTAGTTGTTTCCATTTACGTGAGCTGGTTAGCAGGTGGTAGCCGATGCAGCGTCGTCCTGGTTGGATTCTGAAGTTGAGTTTTACATTGGGTTTGAGTAGTATTTTTGTGTAGCCGTGGTCGTGGAGTAGAAGGTTACACGTGTAGAGCCCATCATGTTCGCTCCACTGGAAGGCAGAGACGAGGTGTGGGCTCATGTTTATTGACGTGGTAAACCGGGTTTTTACTGTTTTGTATATTTTAGGCGCGTGCATTGCAGTCTTCGATGGTTGTTTGGAAGCTAGGGTTCCCGATTATTGCCTGAGTGATTAATTCAGAGACTTGCATCTATCATGATTCAAGCGCTAAACCCATATTCTCACATGAGTCTGAGAAGTTAGTGATACTGATGAAGAAGAAGATCCAGCCTCACATAATGTGTGGTTTAGACGACGTCGCCCGGTATGTCCTCCTACCTGGCGACCCGAGAAGAGTAGAAAAGATAGCTTCATTCTTCGACGAAGCGCGAAAGGTAGCTGATTACAGAGGTTTCATAACCTACTCCGGAAAGGTCAATGGTATTGATATAACGGCTTGTTCAACTGGAATAGGATGTCCTTCTACCGCAATTGTTGTGGAGGAGTTATCGAATATAGGCGCAGATACACTGATCCGCGTTGGAACAACTGGTGCATTTCAGCCGGAGATCGAGGTCGGGGAGATAATTGTCGCCACAGCAGCGGTGAGGAGTGACGGGACATCGAGAGCCTATATGCCTCTCGAATATCCAGCTGTCGCTGACTTAAACGTTGTTTCAGCACTGCTCAAAGCATCTAGGGGAAGTCAGGTGAAGGTCCGCCAAGGCATTATACAAAGCTCGGACGCATTCTACGCGGGGAACGATGAGGATATGAAGAGACTCATAAGCGGTAATGTCTTGTCGGTGGAAATGGAGAGCTCTACGTTATTCACTCTGGCTAGTATGAAGAGGATTAAATCTGGAACCATCCTCGCAGTCGATGGAAACCTGGTGAATAAGATCAAGAAGGGTGAGTTCGAACCAGGTGAGAAGAAGGGGGAGCTGGACGACCGCGTTCAAAAGGCCATCGACGAGGAAATAAGGATAGCAATCGGAGCGGTGAAGCTCCTTAATGCGGGTCATTCTTTGCTGTAGGGTTTATAATCGCTTGGGGATTTTGTCTTTCTTACGACTCCTGCAAGCACTATAACGGTGATTATGTAGGGGATAGCTAATATAATTTGAGGAGGTAGAAGCCCCAGTGACTGAAGCCTCATCTGCAAGGCATCTGTGAACCCGAATAATAGGCTGGCTCCAAGCACTCCGTAAGGCATCCACTTACCAAAGATCATAGCGGCTAGTGCGATGAAGCCACGTCCACCAGTCATACCCCAGGTAAAAAGACTAAGGTGACCTAGAGATAGGAATGCTCCGCCCAACCCTGCGAGCATACCACTTATCACGATCCCAAGGTACTTCATTTTATCAACGTTTATCCCCGCAGTATCAGCCGCGGCAGGATATTCACCTACTGCCCTTAGCCTCAATCCAAGAGAGGTTTTGAATAGGAGTATTTGAGAGATCACTGCGACAATTAACATCACATAGACGAGGGGCGTGTGGGCTCCAAAGATTTCACCTATGATCGGGATGTCCTTAAGCAGGGGAATGTTGATGACCTTCAACGCAGGCACACTTTCAGATGCTCCCCGTGACCCCCAGATAACCTCACTCATGTAGGCTGTGAAGCCGAGGGAAAAAATGTTGATTCCAGTCCCACTAACAATCTGATCCCCCTTAAACGTTACCGTGAGAATGGCGTGTACAAGTCCGAGCATGCCTCCAGAGACGATCGAAGCAATGACACCGAGCCAGGGGTTCTGAGTATAGTAACTGACTGTGACGCCAGCGAAGGCACCAGTTAACATCATTCCCTCGAGGCCTATGTTGACTACACCAACACGCTCAGAGAAGATACCGCCAAAGGCAGCGAAGGCTATCGGCGTCGCCATTCTAAGTGTCGCGGCGAATAACCCGATGTTTATTATGTCAAATATGTTCAATCCTTCGCCCTCCAGATCTTCATTAGGAACCGGATAAGCGTAGGTGCAGCTACGAAGATAATCACCAGAGATTGGAGTATGATCACGATATCTAGGGGAACGTGTGTGACTCGGGTCATCAGCATGCCTCCGCTCCTTAGTGCCCCGAATAGCACCGCCGCCAGTAGGATTCCCACAGGGTTGAGACCTCCAACTAGCGCTACGGCAAGCCCGTCCCAGCCGTAGCCAGGAGAGAAGCCTTCGATGAAGCGGTTGTGGACTCCCATGATCTCTCCCGCGCCCCCTAAACCTGCCATCGCTCCACTAATAACAAAGGCGATGACCATTGCCCTCTTCACGTTTATCCCTCCACCCTCAGCCGCCAATTGGTTTAATCCTGAGGCTCTAACTTCATACCCAAGAGTTGTTTTTTGTAGAATGTAGTAGGATACTGCAGCGAGGGTAATCGCGATTAGTATGGATGCTGAGAGTTGCGTTGGCTGCAGAATGTGAGGGAGTTGGGCGGAGGAGGCGATGGTTACAGTCTGGGCTACCCAGCCTGGCGCCTTGAAGGGATAGTTGACCATATATCCCGTCAAATAGGTCGCGATGTAACTGAACATCATAGTCGTAATGACCTCATGAGCCCCAAGTTTGGTCTTTAGGAAGGCAGGAATGAGTGCCCAAACCCCACCTGCGAGGGCGCCAGCAAGAAGAGCAAGAAGGATATGTATGGGAGCGGGTAAACCCTGAAATGATATGCCGACGAGGGCTGCAACGAACCCACCCAAGATTAGTTGGCCCTCGGCTCCGATATTGAACAAACCACACTTATAAGAAAACAGGAAGGATAGAGCTGTAAAAATAATCGGAGTCGCCTGGGTCAGAGTTTGCCCAATCCCATATAAATCACCAAAAGCGCCGATCGCCATGGTGGTGTAAGCATCCACGGGGGAATAGCCTGTGACGATAAGGACGACCGCACCTATCAAGAAAGCAACTGAAATAGCCAGGAGCTGAGGTAGAATCCGACCCAATCCGGACTTTATACTAGCCTTGATCGTTAACCTAAGATTTTGTATACTCGACGGATTCAATCCTTTTTCGTCAGTCAACTTTTCCACCCGCCATCAACAAGCCAAGATCCTCCTCGTTCGTCTCTCCTGGTTTTCTTTCTGCTACGATCTTCCCCTCATATATGACGGCGATCCTGTCACTGAGCGCCCTTACCTCATCGAGATCTGCCGAGATCAGCAAGACAGCACATCCTTGGTCCCGCATCTCAATAAGTTTAGTACGAACGTACTCGGTTGCACCTATGTCTAATCCTCGGCTTGGCTGATAGGCTATTACGAGTTTAGGGTTTCTGCTGAGTTCTCTAGCTAGAACAACCCTCTGTTGGGTTCCACCAGACAGGTTTCTGACCGACGTATTCCTGCTCGGCGTTTTAATAGAATAGTCATTGATGAGATTGTCTGAGAATTTTGCTATCTCGCTGTTATCTACGACGAGTCGCCGTTTGGCGAAGGGTGCCTCGCTTTGGCTTCCTAGTATAAGGTTCTCCATGACGGAGAAGTCTAGAATTAATCCCCTTTTGATCCGGTCTTCTGGGACGTGGGAAACGCCTAGCCTTATCCGTTCCTCCGGAGACAGAGCGTTGATCTCAGTGTTTTTCAAGAGGATCTTACCTTCAGTAGTCTTTCTCAGTCCTACTAGTGCTTCTACTAGCTCACTTTGCCCGTTTCCCTCGACGCCTACAAGGCCGAGGATCTCATAGGCTCGAACCTCAAGGTTTACTCCCTTAAGAGCTGGCAGGTTCCTTTCATCTTTAGCTTGAAGGTTTTCTATTTTCAGTACGACTTGGTCGAGGTCTACCGCTCTTTTATCGAATGTTTCCAGGAGTTGACGATCCACCATCATACTAGCGAGCTGGGAGAGGCTAGTATCCTCTTTTTTAACGGTGCCAACCGCCCTTCCCTTCTTCAAGACAGTTATTTTGTCGCAGATCGAAACGACTTCTCTCAATTTGTGGGAGATGAAGATAATGGTTTTGCCCTGCGCCTTTAAAGTCCGTATCGCTTTGATTAGCATCTCAACCTCCTGCGGGGTTAGGATAGCTGTCGGTTCGTCGAGAATCAACAAATCGGCTCCCCGGTACAAAGCCTTGATGATCTCGACTCTCTGTTGGATACCTACTGGTAGGACATTAACGGGGATATTAGGGTCTACGTCGAGGTTGAAACGTTTGCTGAAGATTTCGACGTTCTTTGAGGCTTTCTCAAGATCAAGGAGAATCCTATTCTTCGTTGTTTCATGGCCGAGTATAATATTTTCAGTCACAGTCAGGCTGGGAACCAGCATGAAGTGTTGGTGAACCATACCGATGCCGTACCTGATAGCTGTGGCGGGACTATCTAGGATAACTTCGTTGCCATTAACGAATATCTGTCCCGCGTCTGGCTTGTACAGTCCATATAGAATGCGCATCAGAACAGTTTTACCCGCACCGTTTTCCCCGAGCAGTCCATGGACGTCTCCTTTCTCAACATAAAAATCGATTTTGTCATTGGCTCTTACACCGGGGAAGTCTTTTGTAATACCTATCATTTGGACTGCGTAGTTCATTCTACAACAAAAAAGTGGAACGAGAAAAGAGATTTAACACTTGCTAGAACCCACTAGGTACCTTGATCTCGCCCGTGATAATCTTATCTTGTGCTTGCATTAGTTTTTCTAACGCTTCGGATGGCAATGCGCTGTGTTTGAAGTTAAACATGTTCTCCCAGAAAGATTCTTCTTCAGGTAGTCTACAGCATCCTGTCCATCCCTCAGCTACGCCTTTACTGTAAACTCCACCCTGGAACTTGCCTATCACAGTTTTTAGTATCATCTCGTATACAGCGATATCAACCCTCTTCGTAGCACTGGCTTTGATCTCTGGATATAGATAGCATTGGCAAGAATCGACACCGAATCCTGCGACACCTTTTTCGTGGATGCCCTCGAGGGCTCCGAGACCACTCTTACCACCTGCGGCAAAGATGGCATCTCCCCCAAGTTCAACTAGGCTAACAGCTAACTCCTTACCTTTAGTTGGGTCACCCCAGCCTCCCACAAAGACGGGGTCCAGAACAGTGATCTGAGGGTTAGCCCATTTTGCGCCAGCCTCAAAGCCCACGAAAAAGTCCCTTATCAATGGAATGTCAATACCTCCGACAAAGCCGACCTTTCCTGTTATAGAAGTCTTGGCTGCTACGACACCAACCAGGAATGATCCCTCATTCGCCTTGAAGAGAAGAGAGGCAACGTTTGGCTTGTCGACTGGCATATCGACTATAACAAATTTCTGGTCGGGGTATTCGCCGGCTATCTTAGCGAGAGCATCTGCTTGGTCATAACCTATACAGATGATGAGGGCGTACTGACCTGACTTGGCAAAATCTCTATGATAACCTTCGTACTCGGCGATAGCTTTCGGCTGAACATAGTCGAAGGTTATTCCAAGTTCATTTTTAGCTTGGAGTACACCAGCATAGGCGCCATCGTTAAAGGACTTGTCTCCTAAACCACCTGTAGCTAGGACGAGGCCTATCTTCTTAGGGGCTTTCAGTTTTTCTATCTGAGCTTGAGCCGCCGTGATCTGACTCTGAGCCGTAGCTAGGTCCGTTTGAGCCTTGGTCAAGGCACTCTTAGTCGTTGTGACTTCAGCTTTCGCAGCGTCACTTTCGACTTTAAGTGCATCGTAAACGGTTTTCTGGACAAAGTCAGGTCCTGGGGGCGGAACCGGGTTCATAGCGGGGTAAACTACCCAGCCTATTCCTGCACCTACGATCAATCCTATGATGAGAATCGGTACTAGTTTATTCATCTGAGACATAACAACACCTCAAGACAGTTCGAGTGTTAGACCCTAAGTTTAAAAAATCTCTCATCTAGTCCGAATTAGTTTATAAGCCAAATGGTCAATAGAAATAAATTTGCCCGATCTTGTAATAATGCGCGTGCATCAATAACTAATAAGTTTCGCGAGCACGAGACTTTCCAATAATTTTGATTTGTTTTTTATTCCAAAAGGAACCTTGGATCTTTATGGCAGCTGTCGAAATTGCGAAGGAGATGATATCGTTCGATACCTCTG
>CAZIAF010000043.1:0-14339 GCA_964537625.1 uncultured Candidatus Bathyarchaeia archaeon | reverse complement strand
GGACTTCGTGTCCCCTTTGGGCAAAATATTCTGCCCAACGCTGGGTATGGATGCTGCGTCCGTCAGCGATGAAACAGAGGATCACGGTATGGCAACTCCTGGTAGCAGTAAACGTGAATATGGTAGTATCTGTTCTCTATACGAAAATTTAGGTTTTTTCATAATTTACCTGCGATGGGAATGCATTATTATCCGTCGTGCCTTTTTGGTGGATGAAAAATTTATTTTGGTATCCATGTGATTTTCAGGGTTCTGAATGCATCGTCACGTATCTGTTTATTGAGTTTCAGAAGCACCAGGAAATAAATTACTGCACCGGTAAGGACCATTGTCACGGTTAGAAATAAGCTCTGGTTGTAAGGAAGCAGGTTGATGATCAGGAGAGCAGATGTCATTATTGCGGTTGCCGTGATGATATGGGTGATAGGCGATAGCTCAATAATAATCGGGATGATCTGACGCAGGAAATGTCTGCCGATAATTGTACTAATTATCATATTAGCAAGGGATGCCAGTGCTGCTCCGGTAAGACCGAGGATTGGAACAAGCAGGATAGACAGGACAATATTTATGGTTATACCGGCGCCCACTCCATAGAATGCCATATGTACATGATCGGTTGCCATAAGATAATTGGAATATAATTGATAGATTGACTGGAATACCCGCGCTGCAATGATAATAACCAGTGCAGTTGCTCCAACGGCAAAGGATGGCCCATACAGGTAATACAATAGTCTTTCACCAAGAATAATGCCCCCGGGGAGAATCGGAAGGGCAAAAATGAGGGCATACGTGGTCGCTCGTGCCAGTGATGTTGAGATTTTATCACGATCCCCAGCGATATTCCAGCGGCTCACCTTGACATAGAGCGTATTGCACAATGCCGTGCTGACAAAGAGTGCCAGGAATGAGAATGTCCAGCAGATGCCGAATATCCCCACATCAGATACGGTCAGAAAATATCCGATAATGATAAGATTCGCGTAATCGAACAGCACAGTACCGGCAGACGTAAGAAATACCCAACCCGAAAAGGAAAAAATACTCCTGATATGTGACCATCCAAATCTTTCCAGATGGTAATCCACAAATTTAAGCTGAATGATCATCTCCAGAAGAATACCGGCAATGAGGCCCCCGACTAGTCCATACACCTGAAATCCAAGAAAAACTGCAATAACCTGGATAATGATCCTTACGATATTGTTTATCAGCGTTGTTGAGGCGGCCAGACCCAATCGGTTACTGGCACCGATTGCCATTCCCACTGTTGATTGAAGGGTTGTGATACCGACAACAATGATTAACAACCAGAATAATCCGGCCTGTTTCAGATCAACAAACCGGTCCTGAAATGTAATAAGCCCGATTACCAGAAGAAGATAAATTCCAAGACGGAGCACAAGACTTGTTGTAAAAAATCGATGGGGATCTCTTCCTTCACAAATACGTTTAGTTCCGGCATATCCTATTCCAAAATCTGTAATAAGGCATGAAATGCTAAAATACGAAAGAAATAAAAAATATTCACCAAGGATATCAGCTCCTACCCAATGAGCGTAAAATATTGTTGCAAAAAAACCAATAATCGTGATACCCATGGATGAGATTAGGTACATGGTACCATGCCGCTGTATTTCGCTATGGATTTCACTCATGGTCAAAAAACTCGTTTGCTTTTCTCATGTAATTATCTCGTAAAGAAGACAATTAATGCCTTTCTCTCTAAATCCCATCTTATTCGGTTGATTTTTTTGTCAGTCAATATCGAGTTTTTCTCTTCCAAAACTGGAACAAAAATGGTGTCTAATAGAATATTTTGGATATCCCTTTAAAGAAATAGGGTATAGAATCGCAACGATTGCCGGATTGCCAAACGCGCATGCCTGCACGGAAAACTAACATAACCTTTCTTTTTCGATAGGATAATCGTTCGTTAATGTGCGGAGAATCAATTTCCTTAAAATACTTTGTTACAACGTTCTCTTCAGCCAGCATTTGTCTTTTAACATTACCACTAACATTTTTATTGTGGACTGTATACTCCCCGAGTACCTCAGATATAAATCCCCAACTAATGTTCCTTTTTGTAAGACGAAGCCAAAGTTCATAATCTTCTGCAGTCACCATTCCAGGATCTTCAGAAAAAACTCCAAATCGGGCGAAACATTGTTTTTTCATCATAACCGCGGAGGTTGCGATTACTGAGTTTCCGTTGTAAAGAAGTGTTTTATAAAAATTTTGATGGGGTGGTGTTGGAATTAATTTATTTTGTAAGACTCCATCTTTACGGATCCGGAATACATGACACACCGCATCAGCACCTTGTTTAATGTAATCGAGGCATGTTGATAATTTTAATGGATACCATAGATCATCAGAATCCAAAAATGCGATAGTATCTGCTCTTGCCAGATGAATTCCGTGATTTCTTGATGCTGCGATTATTCCCTTGTTGGAAAATAACACATAGTTAATTCTACTATCACGGATTGATTCAACAATTTCCTTTGTATTATCTTCAGAATAATTATCTATTACTATTGCTTCCCAATTCTGGAATTTCTGGTTTATTATAGATTGCAATGCCTTTTGTAACAAATCTGCTTGATTATAAGTAGGAATAATTACCGACACGACGGGTAAAGGGCTATTCATGTCAATCAGTGATCCGAAAATTGCTTTTGGCAGAAAATAAGGGTATTATCAATTTCCTGTTCCAGGCTCCCTTGGAGGCAAAAGCCCGTTGACTTCAACTTTTCGATTGAATATTTTATTGGCACATACTTCTCATTGGACAACGGTTCTGGCCGCATTATGGGCGGTGTAAAATTAAACTTTAATTTACAACGTTCCTGTATTTTTGTTGCCAGCTGAAAGATGGAAAACGTTTTTTCCCCGCCTAAATTAAAAATTCCATCCCCAATCGTGTTATCCTGCAATTGAATCATATGAGAAACAGCCCGTGAAACATCATAGAGAGGGATAAAATCTCTTTCCTGTGTTCCTGATGTTTTAAGTCGCATCTCTTTTGTTGTTATTGCCTGGCGGCAGAGATCGTTACCGACGAGAATCCATCTGTTAACTTTTGAATTGATTGGGGCACCAATACTGTTGGAAAGTCTCAAGACAATGCCAAGTAATTTTTCTTGTCTAGTTGCAGCGAGGACAAAATCTTCTGCAGTTCGGTGCGATATCGCATAGGGATGAATTGGACGCGGAATTGTAGTTTCAGAAATTGTCCCTTCGAGAGGTGAGCGATATATATGTGCCGTTGAGAAATAGATGAATCGAGTCACTCCGGCAGTTTCAGCCGATTTCACGAGTTTTTGTGTTCCAAGACCGTTGATGAGAAGTGCTCTCTCTGGATCATTTAAGGAATCTATCTCGTTCAATGCAGCAAAGTGGACGATTATTTCAATATCTTTACAGGCATTTTTTATATCCTCATCATTAAGAATATCCAGTTTGATGCAGTGATCTTTTGCAAGCCATTTTGGCAATTCTGCTGATGCCGGGTTCCTTGATGTAACAAATATTTCAAAATCTGGATCCCTTGTCAGCCATTCGGCAACTCTTCCGCCGACATATCCCAGTCCCCCGGTAAGGAGAATTGATCGTGTCATTTGTTTATGAGCTCCCATTTGTAGGGAATACTGAGGTCTTCAGGATTCTTTCGTTCAATTTCATCCGGATCATGCGGAATGGTCGAACAATTTGCAACAATTGAGAGGGTAGTTCCTATCCCCTTAAATCCATTCCAGACCTGTGGCGGAATCCGGACGAGGCAATAGTTTTCAGGACCTAGGAAAATTTCCTGAAGTTCTCCACGGGTCTTACTTGAAATCCTATCGTCATAGAGAACGAGTTTAATGGTGCCATAGGGTACTGCATAATTGAGGGTCATTTTTTTATGGAGATGCCAGCCTTTGATAACGCCGGGATAGATGCAGGAAAAATAAATCTCTCCAAAACCAAGAAAATCCGGATCATCATTTCTCAGCATATGCATTACTTTTCCACGTTCGTCAGGGATCTGGCGAAGTGGTTTGACTGATACCCCTTCAATCATGATCAGCTCTCCATATATTCAATAATCTGCTGCTTGGTAATGGTTTTCGCGCTTCCCCCAAATTTTACGGATTTATACCATTTTGCAGTCTGTTCAACTGTTTTTTTAAAGTTCCATTTTGCGTGCCAGCCCAGATAATGATGTGCTTTATCGCAGTTCAGGTGAAGCAGACCTGCCTCTGGGGGGTCATCTTCTTTTTTTGTGATCGTGATCTCTCCTGATCCCCAGATCTTAATCAATTCTTTCGCGAGGTCTTCAACGGTATACATTTCCCCGCTATTAGGACCAAAGTTATAGGAACCTCTGTATTGCTGTGGATTTTTATACATCAGAGAAGCAAGGAGGAGATAACCGTATAAGGGCTCCAGGACATGCTGCCAGGGTCTGGTTGCCTGGGGACTCCTCAACCGGATCGGCTCGGCATTCTGGAGTGCCCTGATGCAGTCGGGTACAATCCTGTCGGCAGACCAGTCACCCCCCCCGATAACATTTCCTGCCCTGACACTGGCAGATCCGAAATGAGGTCTGGTGCTGAAAAAAGAGTCCTGATATGCAGAGAATACTAATTCGGCCGCAGCTTTTGAAGCACTATAGGGATCTTTTCCGCCCAGTTCATCATTCTCCCGGTATCCCCAGCACCATTCTTTGTTTTTATAACATTTATCCGAAGTAATTACTACCAGGGATTTTACGGAGGGGGTAAGTCTCACTGCCTCGAGGAGATTCACCGTTCCGGTTACATTTGTATCAAAGGTATTTTTGGGTTCACTATAGGACTTTCTGACGAGTGGCTGGGCTGCCAGATGAAATACAAATTCCGGTCTGGTAGTTTTCAAAAATTCCAGGATTTGAGAATAATCCCGGATATCCCCGTCCTCGTGATGAATTGTTTTTTTGAGATCCAGTTCATTGAAATGATCACAGGTATATTCTGGTGGCAGGGCAAACCCGTGCACCTTTGCTCCCAGATAGTGTAACCAGCAGGAAAGCCAGGAACCCTTAAAACCAGTATCTCCGGTGATCAGCACCTTCTTACTGTTAAAAATTTTTAAAAATTCTCTCACCAGATCACCCAGGGGGCTTTCTTCTGTCCATAGAGCTGGTTGAGGAGGAGGAATTCCCTTGATGTATCCATAGGCTGCCAGAAACCTTCATGTTTAAAAACCATCATTTCGCCATCGGCTACGAGCTTACGCAGGGGTTCCTGTTCAAAAACCGTAGTTTCCTTATCATCGATATAATTGAAAATCTCCTTACGGCAGATAAAAAAACCCCCGGATATCCGCCCTCCGGTTGTTTGAGGTTTCTCATTAAATTCCGTCGCGAGTCCATGGTCATCGCATTGCAATTCTCCGAACCGTCCTGGTGGTCTCACACCGGTTACCGTGAGGATTTTTCCATGGGACTGGTGAAATTCGAGCAACTTTTGGAGATTAATGTCCCCCACACCATCTCCATACGTGAGCATAAAATTATCTTCGCTCTGTAGATATTTTTTTACTCGTTTAATTCTTGCACCGGTCATCGCCTTCTGGCCGGTTTCTGCGAGGGTTACCTTCCAGTTTTCTGTTATCTGTTTGGTATGATATTCAATGTGTTTCTTCCCGCTGATATCAATGGTAAAATCCATTGTGTGGGAACGGTAATTCACAAAAAAATCCCGGATAATATCCCCTTTGTGTCCTAAACAGAGAGTGAAATGATCATGTCCCCATGAAGCATAATACTTCATGATATGCCAGAGAATGGGATATTCTCCGATAGGGATCATCGGTTTAGGGATATTTTCTGCCACATCGCGAATCCGGGTTCCATACCCTCCACACAAAATACAGACTTTCATGACTGGATTACCTCCACATAGTTGTCATAATCTTCGCTGTAATGGTCTATTGAGGGTTTATCTTTAAATAATTCTTCACACCTTATCTTAGTATTTTTTTTAAAAAAAAGTCAGTTTAGAGGCTTACACTGTGTTTTTTTGTAATTATTCCTGACAACATGAACAAATGGAATCTGGGCTCTCATATCTTTTTTAGATAAAAAACACAGTGAACAAAATAATATCAGAAAACGGGGTGCTATTCTTTGTCCGATTACGTTTGTATCTCCTGAAATAGTATACTATACTATAAATTCACCTTCACGGCAATGCCCGAACAATCATGGAGCTATATACCGCTGCCATATCAAGATCATAAAAGACAAGGTGCAAACCTGGAATGCAATCCAATGGCAGTATTGCCCTTCGAGCATCCCCCCATGATTTTGGGCATTGTAGTAAACAAATGCGGTGACATTGGCACCATGGCTCAGGAGATTATCAACTAAGTGACTGCCAATAAAAACCTCCCGAACCGGTTACGAGTACCTCTTTATCATTCCATTTCATGGATCATCTTCCAATTTTTTTTAAAGTTTACATTTCCTTCTTCTGCGTGCATTCCCTTAGTTCTTCTATTATTTGATAACAGGATGCCACTGAAAAATTTTCCATAATTGTTAATCAGGAGTTACTATCTTTATAATGTAATATTAATTCATTGAATAAATAATCTGGATCAAATTTCCTTTCATAGACTAAGCGACTGTTTTGAGACATCATTTTTGACCCTTCTCAATGAGCGTATGATACATTTTACAATACTGGTTAATTGCCTTTTTATTGGTAAAAAATTCTTCAAACCGAATTTTTGCATTTTTTCCAAGATGGTTTCTCATATCCGGGTTCTCAATTATTACGTTAATTGCATTGGTAAGACTTTGTATATTCCCAGGTTCAATCAGGAATCCAGATTTCATGTGTTCTATCTGTTCCGGGATTCCTGAGAAATTACTTGCAATAATTGCTTTTCCAAGAGACATGGATTCAAGGATAATATTGGGAAAATCTTCATTTTTTATAGAAGGCAGAACAATACCGTCCGATGCATTGATCAAATTGAAAATATGTGGTTCGTGGGAAAGGAAAAGCACATCTTTTGATAGCTTTTTCTCACCAACATATTTTTTTAAGAATGCCTCGGAAGGTCCTGTCCCTTCAATTATACAAAACGGCATTGAATTATCATGATGGGTCTTTTTGATTTCGTCCAATGCTTTCAAGAGAAATATATGGCCTTTACGCTCGTCAAGCACTGCGATGTCGGACAGAATCAAACGAGCCTCAGGGAGACCCAGCCTTTGAATAACCTTCTCCCGCGTTTCTGTAACCCGCCGCGGGGCAATTCCATTATGAATACACCGGATTTTATCCTTGGGTACATTAAGGGTTGTTTGTAACTTTTCCGCGGCATAATTCGAGCCGGTGACAAATACTGTTACCTTGTGAATGATTGCCCTGTCAAAGAAAAAATCCAGCCACCGTTCAGGAGAATGGTATCCAACAGCAATATTATTGACAACATAGACGATTGAGGTTATGTTACATAGTTTTGCAGCCATTACCATTGAAATTGTACTATAAGCCCCTGGATAACCCCCGTTATTTACATGTAATACATCAACGTGTCTTTTCCTGATTATTCTGGATAGGGTCATAGTATTTAAAAAAAGGAAGAGGTATTTTATCAACAGGAGATTTACAAGAATCTTTAACGGTTTATGAAGTGATACCCAATTGATTGTATCAATAGCATTATACAAATCGTAATGATCATAGAGTCTGACAGGAATGGTTTCGATATCGTTTACAACTCTTCTCTTGTATCCTTCTTCATATCTTGGATTCCATCTATACATAAACAGAATCTGGTAGGTATCGATCAAATCAGGGTCGTTAAAAAAATTCGAGAGCATGTTTTCAGAACCCCCAAAAAATGGACAATCTGAAAAATAGAGAATTGATCTTTTCAACCTTTTTTCACACCCTTATAATACGCAATTGTCCGGTTAAGGCCTTCGTTTAGCGAGGTTTTTGCTTTCCATCCAAGAAGCGTTTCCGCTTTTCTGGGATCAATATAATAATCCATCACTTCATTTTTCCGGTAAGGTTTATTGCCGAGTTTTATAAGGCCTCGTTTACCGATTTTTTTCTCAATAGTTTGTGCAATATCCGCGATTTTTACCGGAGCCCCGCTTCCAATGTTAATAATCTGGCCATGTGCGTTGGTATTTCCGGAAGCCAGGATCAATGCTTCAACCAAATCTGTCACATACACAAAATCCCTGGTTTGGTCCCCTAAGGTCATGTTGAATGGTTTATTTTCAAGAAGTGACATTATAAGCGAGGGCAAAAACATATCTGTTCCCTGGCCAGGGCCATACGCAAGTGTGGGACGTACGATAATTACCGGAAGATTATAGAGATGAAAAAACAATTCTCCCATTTGGGAAACGCATAATTTCGAAAATGAGTAGGGTGTAACAGGGCATTCCCGTAATTTTTCATTAAAAGGAAGAATATTATTCCCATATTCTTCTGCGGTGCCGAGAGTTACAATTGATTTTACTGAAACACAATCTTTTGCAGCGGAAAACAGGTTCAAGGTACCAATTATGTTCGTCTCTACTGATGAATAGAATGCCTGAATGCTTTCATTTCGTTCTTTGTATGCTGCGAGATGAAAGATATAATCCGGTTGACAGTTTTGCAGGCATTCATTAATGGCGGAAGTGTCCTTGATGTCTATGGTATATTGCTCGATTTCTTTAGGGAAAGTATTATGATTTCTACTGATTGTTGAGATGTGAGCATCGAATGTTTGTAATTGATGGAGTAAATGCCTGCCAATAAATCCGCCAGCACCGGTAATTAAAATTTTTTTATTTGAAAAGAAATTGTCAAAATTTCCCGTCATCATCTTAAAATTAATGTTTAAATTATAAGAAATATCTTGTTTTTTCAATAGTTCATTGTTGAGATTTTTGCGTCATTTTATATTCTCTTAAAATTGATTTCAATTTGTTTGCTTTTCATTATTTCAAAACATTGTTTATTTAAACGAATCATTTCCCGAGACAATAATTGCGAACATTATAGTTGGTACAGCCAAAAATTTTTCATTTAATCGTTTTTAGATAAAATGATAATTGATCAAGGGGGAAAAGATGACTTGCATAATGTTCATAAAAATTGGGATACTTATTACAAAACCGTAGAAATGCAGCACTGACTATTCCACGCACTCCTTTAATTGGAAAATCCTCCTCAAAAACAATTTTTATTGTTTTAAAAAGACATTTTGAGTAATTGTAAAGTGTATGATGTATGTGAGATGGATCAAAATAAGTGAACGATTCCACCGTGAAGTTATGTTTGTGGGTTGGATCGATGTATGCATATCGTGATCTGAAATATGGCACTTTTATTATTATGATCCCTTCGGGTTTACTAATCCGGTGAAGCTCTTCCATTACTTTTACAACATTATCCAAGTGTTCAATGACATTATCAGCATAGATCTCATTAAATGTCGATTCATCGAATGGATAGGGAAAAGAATTGAGATCGTGAATTATATCTGCATTTGTTCCCGGATTAATATCCACCCCAATAGATCCTTCCTTTTTACGATTACCACAACCAAGATCCAGAATCTTTGTCATATTCCTGCAATATTTTGTTATAAATTAAAGGATAAAGAACCATTCTTCAGACTCAGTCCTGAAATTACAAACCCAAAATCATTATTTTGACAGTCCAATGATGATTTAATACTATAACAAAGAAAAATGGTACTGCAACTATTCGTAACAGTGAAATTATGAAAAAAAAGATTCTTGCAATTATTCCCGCGCGATCGGGTTCCAAAGGGATTCCAAAAAAAAAATATCAAATATCTGGTAGGGAAACCTCTGATAACTTGGACAATTGAACAAGCTAAAAAAAGTTCATTAATTGACACTGTTTTTGTCAGTACGGATTCTGAGGAGATTGCAAAAATAGCGGAAAAATGGGCAGTGCATGTTCCTTTTTTAAGGCTTCCGGAACTTGCGAAAGATGATTCTCCAACAATTGATGCGATCAATCATGTGCTTGAATCATTTGAAAAAGAAGGGAAATCATTCGATATCGTTGTCTTATTAGAACCCACCTCCCCGTTGAGAAAAGTGGGGGATATCGATGCGGCGATACGATTATTTTTAGATGCGTATGATCATGCTGATGCGCTGGTGAGTTTAGGAGAGGTCCGGCTCGAAAATCCATTTATAATGGAATATATTGAAAACAACCGGTTAAAAAAAGTAATTTCAACGAATAATCAGTTTTACCAGCGCCAGCAGATGCCCAAAGTCTATTTCCCCTATGGGGTGATTTACCTATCATACAATGCAGGTTCAAAGCCCCCTCTACAGGTAATTTTTATAGGTTTCACTTGACCTTTTTTAGCTAATTCATAAAAAAAATCTAAATGCATAATTTTTAGATTATGGGCCGGTAAAAGTTTATTTTTTAATTTTTTTTTATCAACATATTTGGCAATATTATAATTCAATCCGGTAAATTTTGGTATGCCGATTATCAGGATACCTCCTGTCTTTAATATTTTACACATTTTCCAGACTACAAATTCCGGATTTGTGAAATGTTCGATAAATCCCAGTGAAATTACGACATCATATTGGTTTTTCCCAAAATCATATGATAAGAAATCACCCTGATATATTATTGCATTATGAATATTGTTCATTTCAAGATTTTGCCGGGTAATTTTTACTGCCGATTCAAGATATTCACAACCTTCAGCTGAATACTGCAATTCATCATTCAGAAAAATCATCCATTTTCCCGGTGCGCATCCAATTTCGAGTGCGATCTTTCTATTTTCACGAGAAGGAACATACTGTTTGAGGAAATCAGAAATAATATGATCGTTCGAAAAATTTTCTTTTACTCTGCATGGCAATGATAGGTGAATCCAGAAATTATCCCAATAATCCTTTTCTGTAATGTTATTCATTTTATCAGCAATCTCGCCCAACGATCTTTTTGTGCATCGAACTCTTGATAATCAACTTTTATTTCCTCATATTTTTTTAAAATTTGTCAGTTTTTCATTTGTTGAATATAATGTGAAGAATGTATCACAATATTTTTTCGCACTCCATTATTGCATAAGTTTATATTCAGATAGCATTTCTTTAAGTTTTTTGATTGCTATATACCCACTATTATGAGATTTATTATCAGTTCCATATTTTTTTAGGAAGTCTGTATTCAGAGAATTCACTTTATTTATTGAATCTGGTTTTCCATTTAAATAATTTTGAATTTTTGCTTCAAATTCCTGGATATTATTATAGACGTAAGCACGTTTTTTTAATTCGCTGAGGGGATCGGAATCAATTGAATGCAGTCCTGAATATACAAAAATTGGCAGGTCCGAAGTAAGTACCTGGAGAATCCCTGTTGATATAAGATCAAATATCATTATATCCGCAAGATCGGTTAGTTCCCGGATTGTCATTTCTGATGAAATAATTTTCACGTTTTTTATTCCACGATCGGTTATATAACTTAATAGAGGTTCTTTATTTTTATGCACAGGATGTAATTTGATTATGAATTCTTTATCCGGGTTCTTCTTTGCCAGATTTATTACCTGCTTCTGTATGTTCCAGAGGTGTTCATCCCAGTCAACAGGATCGTACGGTTGTGACATAATGTAGATATTTCCCAGGTAAGCCGTGGATATGTAGACCACGGGTTTGTTTACATGTTTATTTGCCGATTTTTTTCCATTCCTGTGAAACATGTCAAGAGAACTTGATCCTACCGGAACAAAAATCGGAATTTTTTCCAACCCCACAATCTCTGAGGTTGAATGGTAACTCTGAGCAACTCCCTCACCGAAAACAAAATGCCAGTCAGAATTGATGAATTCGATAAAAGGCATCATGGGATGATAACAATATCCGGCTCCACCGTGTTGCCATGAGACAACAGGAATTCCTTCATCATGTGCAGCCTGAACAATAGTATGACCGATGGCACGTTCGCGTGTTGAATGGAGGAGACAACGAATTTTTTTCTGGTGGATTATTCTACGGGCAAGAGGATATACTGCAATCGATTCTTGTATTGATCTTCCGACTATTTGTGAAAGCCGTTCAAAAAAGAATGTCGAGACCTCAATGCCAAGGATTTGATCGAACTCCCGCATACCGGTATGCACAGTGCATACTTTACGAACAGCCTCCTGGTAATTATTGTCCTTGGAAATGGCCTTACTAAAGGTTTCATCCCTGATCCGGTAAACCGGGACCATCCCAGCTCTATAGAGTTCGACCAGCGAGTCATCCCAATTATATCCGCTGTTGTAGATGAGGACCGGCTTCCGATGCAAGCTGGTAATGTAAGAATATAATGCCATAACAGTGGATCCAATCCCCTTTCTCTTGGCAATCAAGCCCAGATTAAAAAAGAGATCCCGTTCTTTTATCCAGGCCGGCAAAAGAGAAACCGTTGTATTTTTCTGATTCAGGGTCAGATGGTCCGGAATATCTGAAGGGGTTTCCTTGATTATTTCGATGGGGACATTCCATCCAGCCATGTTCAAAACTTCGGCATATACCGATTCTTCGTTGGAGTATGCATATATCCTGTCACCGGATTTGAGTTGGGGTGTTGCATAAAGACGAATAAAATCCGGCTGTTCCGTATCAATTATCCTTTTTAAAATATGAATTGTATTCCATAGCACATCAAAAAGAATTTTGAGATTATATATCGAGTATCGCGCCGGGGTCAATGTCGGAATATCATGGAGATGAGCTAGTTCTTTATCAAGAATTGTCGATATCCGGTCAATTCTTTGAAAATTTTCCAGCCCCTGCTGATACCGGTCCTCCTCACCACCGTAGTGACAGATTGATTTATAGGAAATACCAGATTTTTCAAAAGCATATGATGCAGTTGGGGAAAGTGAAATATACACTAGTTCCCCTTTGATTCTCGCACTGTCCTGAATGGTAAGAGGTATATTTTCAGGGTCTTCTAAAAAAATCAGTGTTTTTACCATTAAGCCTCTGATTTACGTTTCGAATTCGTTTTCAAGCATGGTTCCAATCGAACTAAAATTGACCAATCCGGGTCCCAAAAGCGACAGAGATTAGTCCAATGAGGAATTGACTGCGTTTCCACTATTTGAGAAGATCTTGTCAGTATCAATAGTAAAGTCTTTCATTATAAATAATCGCGATTGAGGTTGTTTGGTTTTTCTTATGGTAGGAAGAGTCAAGGTGATTTTTCCTTCTAAAACTTCTCACCAGAAAGGTGTCGGTTATCCTTGATTATCTGACTTTGGACTTCCTCTAGATTGCGCGGTGCGTATCCGCTATAGCACGTCGAGAAAAAATATTCTTGATCTGACCTGCACAAACTGAAACCAAAGAGCTCTGCAAATCGATGAAGCTTAGTATTGGTGAGAATAGCCATTCCTCACGTCTGGTTCCTCCGTTTCACTGTATCATCTCCATTTCTTTGGGCGAGAAACCCGGCCAACTACATTAGCTACACCTGCAGGGAGTCACGAATGGTGCTGACACCACTCTTGAACTGCCTGACCGGATTGCCAAAACCTCCGCTTATGTTCTTCTTGGAATTGCTTACGCCGTGATCAGCACCTGCGGTCAGTGAAATAATTTACAAAATCAGATGTTTTGGATATCGTGCATCCCATCAGAATTTATTCCAACGGACGATGCCACGAGTAGTACTTCCGAAAGTAAAATGGGGAATTATGTGGCAGTTGAAAAGTTGGATTAAAATGAGATAGTGTATATATGAAAATGCTTTAGAAAAAAAATAGAATTAAAACAGAATAAGCTTCTAAAATAAACGATTGATGTCAAACACTTCACAACAAGCATCGGTAGGGTAAGATGATAATTTACTTTGCCGAGTTATCACATACAGGACATGGCAGAAGTCCAAACACGGTCCCGCTTGCCGTCGGATATCTTGCCGCGCATTGCAAGAACCATCATCCAGATTCACAGGTAATCATTTTCCGAGATCCGCACTTGCTTTTAGAGATGGTAAAAATAAAGAAGCCAGATATCGTGAGCTTCTCGATTTACATATGGTCAGAGAACCTTTCAAGCTATTGCGCTAAAAGGATCAAAGAGATATCGAAAGACACCGTTATCGTTGTCGGTGGATCTTCTGTTGATGATATAGATCTTGAAGTTTTGAATTTTCTTGGTTCACACCCTTGGTATGATGTATGTATACCGAATGAAGGGGAAGTCTCGTTTCTCTATTTGATCGAACACCTCAAACAATATGGGGGATTAAACCCCGATACATTATTAGATGGTT
>CAZIAF010000042.1:0-14704 GCA_964537625.1 uncultured Candidatus Bathyarchaeia archaeon | reverse complement strand
GGTTAGCTGCCAAGCCCATATGGTGAGGGCGAACTGACTCATGTAGGTACCGAGAAGGGAGAAGAACTGCCCCGACCAGATCACAGCGAAAAGTCGCATCCCCGTTATTCCAGGCTTCATGGCCCTAGCTTCTCTCCCCTTCTGGCTAATAAGAAACTCCGATGCGGATCATCCATATTAATGTAACAGATAACGAAGCGAAAAGAGGGTTGAATTCCCGGCTATTTCAACTCGACGACTTTTAGCTCCGAGAGGCTGGAGAGGCTGTTTATCTTTATCATTTTGCCTGAGACCGTATACAGGTTCTCCCCGATGTAGAGGCTTCTCTCTACCGAGTACTCCGATTGGAACCAATAGCCACTCTTCATCAACTCGTCGCCGGTGAGATGGGTGACTCTACCCTTAAGGTTGATTCCCTCCAGGTCTATCCGGAAAACGTAGGCACCCTGGTATACGAAGTCGCCGTAGGCGTTTGCTGGTGGCTTACCGGCGTACCCTGCTGAGTCAATCTTCGCCTCGAGTATAGGTATCACAAGGAGATTCTTATCCCTGTTAAAGAGGAAAGCCCTGTGATCTTGGAGAGCAGGAGAGTCGGTTCCCCTGTCCCCTATCTCTATCTTCGCCAGCTCTCGTGGATTCGAGACGTCAGTGACATCGAAGAGACTAATCTTAAGCCCTTGATACCATGCGAAGTTTCCTCCCTCTGCTTCTACGGTCTCCTTGCCTACCCCGATGATGTGGTTCTCATCGTAGGGGTGGAGGTAGTTTGAGTAGCCCGGTATCTTGAGCTTTCCCAACACCTTGGGTGAGGTAGGATCCTTTAAGTCGATTACGAAGAGGGGGTCTACCTTCTTGAAGGTGACCAGGTAGCAGCGGTCACCCATGAAGCGAGCGCTATAGATCGACTCTCCGGGAGCTAGGTCCTCAAGGGTTCCGATCACTTTCATCGAGGAGTCAAGTATGTAGACGTTGTTGCTTGAACCACCTCCACTCCTGCTTACACGGCCACTAGTCGTAGCGATCCTGAAGTAGCCCTTGTTCTCATCCATGCTGAATTGGTTAAGTATCCAGCCGGGAACAGTTCCTTCGGCGACGGTATTGATGTCTCCGTTGTCGAGGCTGATCTTATGGACTCCGGTTGAGCCGTATCCCCCAGTCGTCAGGTAGAGATTCTTGAGGCTGCAGTATACCGTGCTCCCTGAGCCGAGAAGAAAAGTCTCGGAACGAACGGGCTCTTTGGGGTCCTGAGTGTTAAGGCTAGTAACTGTAGTAAAACTATACCAAGGGTCGGTGCCATTATAATAGTAGATTTCGCTAGCGGGTACGACATAAGTTTTCCCGTTATCCTTGTAAGCGGGGAGCTCCAGTACGCCCTCGTAGAGCCATGTACCCTTCTGAGTAACCACGTAGACATAGTCGCCGATCATCCTGGATGAAAGGTAACCACCCTCAGCGTCAAACTCTCTCTCTTGGACGGGATCATCCCTATCAGCTACATTGTAGATCCGGATAGTTGTTGTATCGATGTACGGCATAGGTGGAGGCATCTTCGATGACGACACCGAGCTCTGCGGAATCACGAACCTCCCGTAGCCTCGGGTGAAGACGACTAGTTTGTCACCCGCAATATATAGGTCACTAACCTCCCTGTCGAGGGTAATTTTTGAGAGTAGCTCCGCTTTCTCAGGTGGGTATGCCCTAACGACGTATACGTATCTGTCTTTGGCAATGTATAGGTAGATCCCGTCTGTCTTTATGATATCCGCTTCGTCTACACCAGCTACCTGCACGTTGGTGCTCGAATAATCTGAGGAACCCGTTGCGGCATCAGGTGCTTCCTTGACCGTTTGAGTCGTTATCGTTGCTCCCATTCCGAAAAGTCTGAACCCGTTTCCGCTCTGATAGCTGCTTTCGGTTTTCACTTGTAGGAACCACCTGAGCTCCGCCTCCGATTTAAACCGGTTGAACCCTGGTGGATCGTACCTCATGATGAGTGGTGCTACGTTGAAGCTTGAGGCTGCACTCATGATTAGGCTCATACAGATTAAGCCGAGGAACGCGTATGCTGTGAGTCGAATCTTCTGATGACTACCTTTCTCCGACATTTATATTCGATAATACGTACCGTTGAGGCGACTTAATGCTAGGCATTAGAACGAAATGATTGCTGGTGTTCTGGCTTTTTGAACAGGGGAAACCATTAAGGGAGGCGCGACGGATCGAGGAGCTATGCGTATGCTCTTCGTCGTCTCCACCCAGAATAAGTTGAGGGACGTTGAAGGGCTTACCTCCGCTGCCGTGAAGGCAGGTCATATCGTCGTTGTCTTCTTCAACGAAGACTCTGTGAAGCTTCTTAAGAAGCCAAGTAGCGTCGAGTCCCTTTACGCCGATCTCCTAGCTTGCAAGGCAAGTGCAGTCGAGTATGATCTCACTAAGGACAATATGGTAGGGAACGCCAGGATGAGCAGCCTAGCGGAGCTTGTAGAGCAGCTGGAGACTGCGGACCGAGTAGTTTTCCTAGGGTGAGACAGATGAACGAGGATGTCACATTCATCTTCAGGAGCAAGATTGAGCCCGGAAGCAGGTTCTGGGAGGGGCTCCGCCTCAGCGCCGCTTTCGTCGGTATGGACCACATCCCACTCATAGTCTTCATGGACGACGCTGTATTTGGTCTCCTGCCCAATGCTCTACCATTCCGCCAGCTTTGGGAGTATCTCAAGACAACCGCCGACCTTGCTGGAATCCACGTTCTCGACGTCGATATGGAGGAAGTTAAGCTCAAAGTAAGTGACCTTGACCCGGAGCTCAACGTCAAAATGATAACCCTCAACGAGCTAGCTGTGAGAGTGGCGGAGAACAAGGTGGTTGCCATTTTCTAAGAGGATGATGTAATGATTATTTTGCTACAAGTCGGGACCGTTGAATACGGTGAGGCATTTAGGATAGCCCGCCGCGTCGCAAGCGAGGGAAAAAAAATTCTTATCCTCTTCACCGGAGAGGGGTGTAGGCTCGCAGAAGACCCTCAACTGATTGATAGTCTCAGCTTCGCCCGCCTCTTCGCCCTTGAATGCGATATCAGGAAATCAGTGGAGGGTGTCGAACTGGTGAACTACAACGGCTGGATCAAATTATTAGAGTATTGCAACAAAACAGCTTGCTGGACCTAGATCCACCAGATCCAGCCGTGCCTCTCTTTCGACATCTCGCCGTGGATGACGCCCTTCAGACGTAGCTTGTTTAGGAATACAACAGTGGAGTCGGGGCATCTGACGAGCCGTTTCTCAGTCTCTGTCTGTAGTTCCCTTGTGGTAAGTGGTTTAACCGCTTCCTTGAGAAGCTTAATAATAAGCTGGTCCGCCTCTTCTGCTTTTAGTAACTTCGGCTCCATTTTTCGGTTCTTCCTATGATTACAATTTTTCCGTTCCCTAGCGTTATTTATGCTCGGTGATGTAGACGTTTATCTTTTTATCGTCGATGTTAACTAGGCGTCCAGCTCTCAGCATTTCCTCCATGGAAAGCCTGAGCCAACTGCCGAAGGAGCCGGTTTGGCCATTATCTGGATCCATGGTGGCTGATGTATCTCCCGTCTTTTTTCTATAGGCTTCCTGGAGTATGTGTCGGGCTGCCCACGCGTCGAGGGCGATGGGGTCAGTACTCGCTGCGACGACGTTGAGTCTTGTCGCCTGTCCGTAGGAGGAGCTAGGCCCGGCTAAAGGCGAGCAGTTCACCCAGATAGCATCGAGGATGTTTATGGTTGGGAACCGAGTTTCCAACATCTCCGTACCCATACCTCCCTGGCGTATGGCGTTGTGAGTCCTTGAGCCCAAGTCCTTAGTGAGTTTATCCGACGCGACACCCATGTAGTGTTTCACCGAGGCAGTGACGCCATACCCGCTGTGGGTCTTGAGGACAGGTAAATTCAGAACCTTGAGACAATCTGAATCGTATTTCCCTCGATCCGCATCCCAAACCCCGTGTTTGAAGCTTATCCTTGTGCCGAACTTCGTTGTGAACTTGGGGTAGCTGACTATTAATCCCGTGTGTATGTTTCGAGTCTCATTGACAATATAGCCGTCGAGGTCGTCACCTTCAGAATACTCTTGTACCCTGGTCGTTGTTATCGTATCCCAGAGGTAGGTCGACACCCTATACGCTTCAGGGAACCCATCGACAACATCCTGTACCGACTGGCTGTGGTCCTCAGCGTTTGACTCCTGCCAGTCGAGACTACCACCTATCCCCTCTGAGCCATATTGTGCCTGTCCATTATCGGCAACGATAATCTCGCCGTGCCAGCCATCAGGGTGGGTAACTATCGTCTGAATCACAGCCTTAAGGAGGTCTGTGTTTGTTCCACCTCTCTGAGCCCATTGGCTGTTCACCTTAATGATCACGACGTCGCCTCTGGCGATGAGCCCATCTGGTCCTTGCCTAGATCCTGTGGTATTGGATGCGTAGAAGGGAAGCCCCTGGGTGCCCATCAAGCTGAGGAGGGTGACTAATCCGCCGTCATTGCCAGCTGTACCATTTACTGCGAACACCTTTGATGAAAGTGTAGAATATGTATCGTGAGATAGCAAAGGAAACTTGACACCATCTAGCTCATTTTTTGAATCGGTTCCGTCCGTTTTCTGTCCCCACCATCCCATTGCGACAATCGAATATATGGCGATTGATCCCACTGCGAGACAGACGAGGACCAAAGTCAACTTCGCTCTCGATGAAGTGAATCTTCGCAACCCCACTTTGGGTGCTGTTAACACTGGAGCAATGTATGCCATAAGCCATATTGCGGTATTTGCCTTCGCAGCCTGCTGGCAGGGATATGCGTCGCGGCTCGGTTTCATTCCCGTTCTGAGAAGGTACCATGTAAGACTGACGAGACCGAAAAGAAATGGAAGCCAGTATTGCTTGACTTTACTTGTTAGGTCCTCGATCACTACTTCTATCTCCAACTATAATTCTGTTTATTACTCTCTTCGCGAAGTGAAAAAAACGATCCCAGCTTGGGCAAAAACCCTACACTTTTATCTTGAATTACCTCATTTCTCATGAGGAATTAGGTTTGAAGCTCTTCACGGTGGGTCCCGTGGCATGTTACCCCTTAGTCCTAAAGGCGATGGGAGAGCAAATGTACAGCCACCGGAGCTCCGAGTATAAGAAGCTCCACTACGATACAGTGGAGCGTCTCCAAGCATATATCGAAACGAAGAACCCCATCTACCTCTTCAGCTCGACTGGCACAGGCTTCATGGAAGCTGCAGTCCGAAACTGCGTAAAAGAGAGCATGCTCGCCTGCGTCAACGGCGACTTTGGAAAACGCTTCGCTGAAGTAGGCAAAACTAATGGAAGGAAGGTCGAAATCCTTGAGCCAACGATGGGCGAACCAGTCACCCCACAGGCTTTGGATGACTCCCTCCGCCGTCATCCAGAGGTCGAGGCAGTTGCCATTACTCACAACGAGACCAGTGCAGGTCTTATCAACCCATTAAAGGAGCTTTGCACAGTTGCAGTCAAGCACGGTAAGCTTGTCTTCGTCGACGCTGTTAGCAGCATGGGTGGCACAGAGATCAAAGTCGACGAATGGGGGATCGACATCTGCTTCAGCAGCAGCCAAAAGTGCTTCGGTGTCCCCCCAGGTTTAGGCATCGGGTCTGTGAGTAAAAGGTGCCTAGAAGTCGCGGAGAAGATGCCAAATAGAGGCTACTACTTCGACCTCCTCCTATGGCAGAAAGATCATGAAAAGGGACAGGGTACCCCAGTTACCAGCGCTATCCCTCAAGTCGCTGGCATGAACGCTGCCCTCCGTATGGTCGAGGAGAAGGGCGGCAAGAACTGGTATTTCAACCTCTACAAGAGGAGAAACACAAAGATCCGCCGGGCCGTGAAGAAACTCGGAACCCCTGTCTACCCGAAGCGCGGATATGAGAGCCCAACTGTTAACTGCATCCGCTCCCCGAAGGGAGTTCTAGGCCCAAAAGTCTATGAGGCGATGAGAGCGAAAGGCTTCGAACTCGCCCAGGGCTACGGTACACTCAAGGATACCACCTACCGCATCGGTAACATGGGATACATCCCAAACCTAAGCCTCGTCCAAATGCTTGATGCCTTAAAAGAGGTTTATGAGGCAGTCTCCGTTTAGCCTCAATCCTTCTTAAAAAATCCCACGACCTCGGGACGTGTCATGTAATAGATCAAGATAGCATTAACCATTATACTCGTCACCGCCTCCGTAGGGGACATTGGTGCGAAGTTGAGGGAGGCATAGAGACTTACAAGCCCCACTAATATCTCAAAGCCCGAGAAGAGCATCGTTCCATATCTGCCCCAAGGTTCCCCTTTGAACATCCCATAGGCAAGAAGGAAGCCGGCGATACTCGTTGCTGTGTAATAGGCCATGGTGAAAAGGGGGAAACCTGCAGAGTAGTAGCCATATAAGACGATGATGTTGATTAGGCTCTGTGTAGTCAGATACAGAGCGAGTAATGAGACGCCGAAGGGTCTATTCATGGAACATAACCTATGCTTCGCCGTTAAATCGTTGACTGCGTGAAGGAGGAGATGCTACGCTTTACTACTGAATTCTCGAGCTAGATACGTGAAATATCTCATGTAATAGAAACTGTATTTTCCATAATCACAGTTGCTCGACACCATATTTGGCGGCGATGAAGCAGCTTCCCTCATGACTAACCATACAGGGACCGATGGGTGTCTCAGGGCAACAGCCACGATTGAAAAGGGGACAATCCCAAGGGTAGCAGACAGCGCGTAGGACCTCCCCGCATCTGCACCCATGGGGCATCCCATAACTCTCCTCCGTCTCCACCTCGAACTTCTTAGAGGCATCGTGGGCGGAGAATTCATCTCTAATACTCAACCCAGAGTCATGTATAGTTCCAATACCTCTCCAAGGAGCATCGCATTTCTCGAAGACGCGGTACATCAATCTTAGCGCCTGCTGATTGCCTTCGGGCTTGACTATGCGTGTGTAGGCGTTCTCAAGCTCACCGCGCCCCTCCTTGAGCTGTCTAAGGATCATAGCTATGGAGAACAGGATATCAAGGGGCTCAAATCCCGCGATGACCTGAGGGACTTTGTATCTGTCGGTGACCTGCCTGTAACCCTCCTCGCCGATGATGGCGCTAACGTGGCCGGGGTTGATGAAGCCATCAACCGGTGTCTCCCCCGCGTCGAGAAGGTAACTCATGGCTGGCGGGATAAGTATGTGAGCGCTGTAAACGCTGAAGTTCTCAGCTGGGTTTGCCAAGATTTCAGAAGCTGAAGTTGGCGCTGTTGTCTCGAAACCAACGCCGAAATGGACGACTTCCTTTTTTGTGTCCTTGGCCATTTTGGCAGCATCATGGATGCTGTAGACGATCCTGACGTCGGCACCCTTTGCCTTGGCGTCTTGGAGGCTACCTTTACCAGCGGGTACCCGCACCATGTCACCGAAAGTGGTTAGGATGACTCCGGACTCCGCTAACTTAATTGCGAAGTCAATCCGATTCGGGGGTACTGTACAGACCGGGCAGCCTGGTCCCATGAGGACCTCAACGTTATGTGGGAGTATGCTCCTGAGCCCATATTTGGTTATAGCGTCCTCGTGGGTTCCACAGACGTGAACGATCCTTATCTGCCTGTCACCAGCGAGGTCGCGTATGAGTCTTATGACTCTGCGGGCTGTCTCGCCGTCTCTGAACCCTTCTACGATCCCCGACATCATAGAAGCCTCCGAACCACCGGATATAAACTTGCCAGAAGCCTCAGGATAGGGGTTTATATGATTAGAATAGCACCACAAGTGTGAGGATAGACAGGGTGTCAGAAGAGGAAACCCCTACGAAGATCGTTTTCGAGGATAAACCCGACTTCAAATTCACAGCCGCTTACGAGGCTTACAGTAAAGCCTTCGATGGCGCCGATCCCACTTTACAGAAAGAACTCAATGATTCTATCACCAAACTCCATGAAGGCAAGATGGACTATGGCCTCTTTTACAGTACTACCAATCAACACATCCAGGGGGCAGAGAGGGGAAGCAGCTTCCGACGCGCCAGGATAGAGGGACAGAGGAAAAAGGAGTACGAGAAGGACGAACGAAAGCGCGGCCGTAATGAACGGTATCGCGGTTAACTCTACATCTTAAAAATATCTAATCTTACTTTATTTAACGCCAAAATCTCCCTTTTCAATTTACCTACTTTTTATGATTAAATGTTAGGATAAAAAATAGATATCAAAGCTTCATGCTATGATATCGATACCTCTCGACGAAAAGATCATACCCATTTCTTGTTTTAACGAACTCAATTGGCTGCATTATACCCTCGGTTAGAGAGTAGAAGTGAAGGCTGTTAAGCATCGGTTCTTCTGGGATTAGAGGCGTAGTTGCATCAAGAAAGCTGTCCTTCTGCTCTAAGTAGAGGAGACCCCCCCTGTTAATCACGCGGAGTTTCTCGAGACCCATGTGAATCTGGTAATCACCTATGAGACTCTTCATCTTCTCGCGTAGAATTAGGTGAGGGTGGGTGTATGGGTCTCTGCCCATTAACGCCATCAGGATCCCATCAGCGATCGTGGCGAAGGGTGGTCTACTTGTATTCGCAGCCATAGCCACACCGAGCTTGAGACTTGGGATCATTGCGAGGTGCGCGGTGGCGACGAGGAGGCTCCCGCCGTGGTACACTTGCTTAACACCATGGAAGTCGGGGAGAATGCTCCAACCATAACCATAGCTTGACTTCCCCCAATAAGTCTCCGTGTGCTGGATGTAGGGTGTTAACATCTTTTCTATTGATACCTCGGAAGCGAGTCTCCTTCCCTTGTATTCTCCGCCGTCCATGACCGCGATTATATAATTAGTTAGCTCTGTCATAGGCGCAATGAGGCCACCCGCCGCAGCGATCCAACTAAAATCTGGGTTCTCAGACACGTCAGGATAAGGAAACCCAGTGGGCTGAAGGGTTCCATCGGTCTTTTTCCAGTGAGCCACCATCCTATCCGAATCGGTATCGAAATCATGCTTCACCAGTGTGCTCCTAATCATCCCGAGGGGCCTCAGAATGTTCTCATGGATGTATTCGTGGAGTGGCTTACCCGAGGCCTCTTGGATTATGTGGCCTACAACTCGGTAACCCTCATTGCTATAGAAGAAGCGTCTTCCAGGATCTGCTGCAATCTCAGCGTTAGCGGAGTTAACGACTCTATAGAAGTCATCAACATTGCCCCACGGGACACCTAAATCAACACCAACTCCCCTGCTGAGACCAATGGTACTTGTAGCGAGATTGGGAATCCCACTCCCATGGATTAGTAGATGGTGGATAGAGATTGGCTTGCTCTCGAGGCCCAGCTTGAATGGAACATAATTCGAGGCAGCATCGGAGAGGCTGATTTTTCCTTTCTCAGCGAGCTGCATAGCAGCTAAGGCTACGAAGCTTTTTGTGCATGAACCGATGCCATAGAGCGTATTGGGTGTTGCTGGCAGGGTCTTCGCAGGGTCCCGAGAACCGAAGCCTTGAGAGTAAATTACTCTCCCCTCCTGGACAACAGCAACACTGAAGCCAGGAATCTTTCCTTCACGCATGAAATCGGGGATGACTCTCTCCGCGAACTCCTTCGCGATATCGACTCTGTTCAATTTGGGCATAGAGGAATAATTAGTCTTTGTAGTTTTAAGGTCGGCGGGACCAAACGTTTAATCGTTTTTCTGTAGTTCTCTTCCCCTGTGTGAATAATTTGGTGAAGAACTTCTCTTTACTGTGTGTGGGTGATGCCTTCATTACCCGTCGGATAGGCGTTTACGACTCTCAACCTGACATAGCTCCTCTTTTTAATAGGATCAAGAAAGCGGATCTCTCATTCATCAACCTCGAGATCGCTATACACAACTTCGAGGGTTACCCGATAGGGGAGGGAAAATACGATGGCTACGGGCAGGCCGACCCAAATGTCGCAGATGACCTTAGGGAGCTTGGCTTCGACCTTTGTAGTCAAGCGAACAACCATGCAATGGATTATAGTGCAGGTGGCCTCGAGGCGACGATCAGAAACCTCGATAGGGTAGGACTTGCCCACTCTGGCGCGGGTAGAAATCTTGCAGAGGCGAGAGAACCCGTCTACCTCGACACCTCAAAAGGCATAATCTCACTCATCTCCGCCTCAACTTGGGATCTTGGTGTTGCCAGTTATCCTCGCAAAGACCTTCCTGGTCGCCCTGGTGTCAACGCACTTAGATTAAATCCATCATACCATATGAAACCTGAACATTGGTACCAGTTCCTGGAGATTATGAAAGAGCTTGATCATGAGGCTGATATCTTCGTTAAGGAACCGGCTGTTATCCGATTCCCGGACCGAAAGACAAAGTTCGTCAAAGGAGAAAAGACCCGCCGTGAGCTTGTCCTCAACAAGGCCGACTTCGAGGGAAACCTCAAAGCTGTCAAGGATGCTCGTAGGCTCAGTGACTGGGTGCTATTCAGTCTTCATGACCACAATAACTGTGTCCACGCACCCGATGGCTACAGGAGCATTGAACTACCCCCCGATGAGGTGAAAGACTTCGCCCACAAGGTGATCGACGCGGGGGCAGACGCTTATCTCGGTCATGGCCCACACATCCTTCGTGGAATAGAGGTGTATAAGGGGAAACCTATCTTTTACAGTCTCGGTAACTTCGTCTTCCAGAGCACCCTGATCAGACGACAGCCGAGCGATCTATTCGATATGTGGGGGCTCTCCACCGACCACTCGACAGCAGACCTGTACGAGAAACGTGAAGCGCCGCCAGCGGTTTTCTTCAATGATCTCGCATACTGGGAGAGCATCGTCGCAGAGATTGATTATCAGGACGGGAAGCTGAAGGAGATCAGACTAATCCCAATCGTGCTCGACTACGACCCTGAGAAGCCATTAGCTGATCAGAGGACGCGTGCAGGTATACCGAGGCTGGCTGAGGGAGAGAAAGCGAAGAAGATTATTGATAAGATGAAGTGTTTGTCGAGACTCTACGGGACGGATATTGACTATAGTGAAGGATTGGGGGTAATCTCCCCTTAGTCTTCTATTCTAAAGAAAAATTAGTCAACGAAGGCTTTGACGAGGTCATCATCGCTGAGAGTTCCTATGACCCCACCTTGGCCGGAGATAAGGATGTGGTCAATACCAGCGACCGCCATAACCCTTACAGCGTTGGCGACGGTATCCTCTTGGCCGAGTGTGATACAGACGTTAGTCCCAGTTAGGCCACATGCTTCCATGAACTCCTTCGTGTACGCGCCTTTCATAATGCTGGTGACTTTTAGCTCACGTACATCACCAGGTATCTGCTCAAGCATATCTTTCTGAAGGACAAAGGTTCTCATGGCGTCGAAGAGGTCGTGACTGGTGACTATACCTTGGACCTCACCTTTCTTATCCTTGACTACGGCAATGTCTCTTTTTTCTGCACCCATTTTCTGGGCTACGTCTCCAAGAGTCTCCGTAGGGAAAACGAAGAGGGGGTCTTTCTTCATAAACTTCTTTATAGACTTTTCGAGGTTCATCGAGTATCAGGCTTCTTTCCGATTCCGGGTTTAAAAAACCCTTCTCGGTTCAGCACAAGTGATAACAGTAGCGAATCGGTCTTTCATCTTATGACTAAAGTAGTGCACGTAAAAATCGTAAGTAAGGAGGGAGTATGTGAGGTGGGACACGAGATCGGGGACGAAATAGAGTTCAACTGGGACACCCATGAAATAAAGGGCAAAATTTGTCTTCACGCTCTCTACTCGATGTTGCCGAAGATTTATGCGGTTGCACACGGCGCCGATGTGGCTTACGCCCACGACAAGGCGGGGAACAGAGTAGCTCGCCACGCTTGTCCAGATGGAGCCAACCCTGTAATATTCGAGATCCACCGCCTTTGATCTACGTCATTCCGACATCAAAAATTCTGAGGAAACCATAAAGAGAAGAGAATATAACAAAACATTGCAAATCTACTGACGAAGAATGAAGTACCCCCATTTTATTGAACGCATCCGAGGATCTAAGTTGCTCCTGCCGCCCCTCGCTGGGTACACAGATCCCCCATACCGCGCCGTCATGATCCGGTTTAACCCACCTTTCATCGTGACTGAGATGATTAGTGCTTCAGCAGTCATTCGGAGGGGAGCGAAAACCCTACAGATGATGAAGAAGATGGGTGATGGGTGTCTCAACGGTGTTCAGCTAGTCGGTGGAGACTCAGCCATAATGGCTGAAGCGGCGAAGGTCGTTGAAGATCTTGGCTTCGACTACGTTGACATCAACATGGGCTGTACCATTGGCAAGGTTGTACGTTCAGGCGCCGGAATCTCGCTTATGAAGAATGAAGATCAAGCTGTCAAAGTCGTCTCAGCAGTCGTGGACGCTGTTGGAATTCCTGTTACTTGTAAGATTCGCTTAGGTGCGACGAGACAGAGCAGAAACGCGGTTTCCCTCTCTCTGTTGCTCGCAGACTCGGGAGTAGCAGCAATAACCGTTCATGGAAGAAGCGGTGAAAAGAAGCTGGGACTCCCTTTAGATTACGATGGGATAAAGGAGGTCGTGGATCAAACATCTCTCCCTATAGTTGCCAACGGAGGTATCTTCACAGGAAACGACGCCGTCAGGATGATTCAGCAAACAGGCGCCTCTGCAGTTATGCCGGGACGCGGGATAATCGGTAATCCCTGGTTGATCACTGAGATAATTTCCACTTTATCAGGAACCTCTTATTCGCCACCCTCTCTGCAAGAGAAAAAAGATGTCTGCCTCATTCACTTGGATTACCTCTGCGAATACTATGGAGAGAAAAGTGGCGTCTTAAGAATGCGTAGGATTCTACCCGAGTATTTCTCAGGGAGTCACCACATCAAGAACCTGAAACACGACGTAATCAGAGTAACCACCCCTAAAGAAATAGCATCTCTAGTGGATCGCTTTCAGGAAGGTCCCACACACTTGTTCTATAGAACCGATGAGTAGATTAAGCGTGATACGCGAGAGTCTGCGCCTGCTCTTTATGCTCTTTTTAAAAAAAGATTTTTCACTTATCTTTTACCCAGAGAAGGATAAGGATGGCGTCGATAAAAGCGATGACTAAGTTCAGGGCCATTGGTACATCGAAGCCAAATGCGTCGAAGAGAATTCCACCGATTATTGGGGCGGGGAATCCTATAAGACCCCGAACTGTGGAGAAGCTGCCTAGAGCCTGCGCCCTCTCCTTTGGGTCGACATGAGCAGCTATCCATGCTTGCTCAGCCGGTATCCAGAACGAGTTCGACAGCCCAAACAAAAGATGAGCGGCAAAGACGAAAGCAAACTCCTTAGAGTAGATCATCATCGCAAGCATTATACAAGAACTAAACTGAGAGGCAGCCATGAACCTGGAGTAACCGAATTTATCTGCAAGTCGCCCTGTAAAGATCTGGCCAACCGCCTGTGTTAATGTCATCGCTGCGACGTAGAGGCCAATCATCCAGCTCGTGTAACCATAACCTTTGCTGAGCATGCCACTCAGGAGGCGAACTCCCATTCCGAAGGCGAAGAGGTCGAGGCCCATCGCCACGTAGAAGCCCCTCAACTCCGTTGGTGGGTTCAGCGCCTTGAATGCAGCCGTTGCTGTTTTGTACCAGTTAACCTTCTTCGGCTTTTCCTTCATTGTCTCTGGAAGCCTAAGCCAGATGACGGCAAGACTAAGGAAAGCGAAGCCCGTTGCGAAAGCGTAGACGGTGCTATAGCCGAATTTGTCAGCTAGATAACCCGCTGCTAGTGTGCCCACAAGCCCTGCGCCAGTGTAACAGACTCCCATCACACTGTAGATGAATCCGAGACTGTTTGGCTCGGCCGACTCGGCGACTACGGAACCCCAAATTGAGATGAACGCCGAGGATATGCCGATGAGCGCCATACTGACGAAGAGTAGGTGCCAGCTTCTTGCGAATAATATGAGCACAGTCGCAGCAACTACAAGTATCTCACGCAGTATGAGTAGCTTCTTCCTACCGAGAGCATCGCTTATGGTGCCTAAAGCGGGTTCAAAGATGAGCTTCATGAGATCAATCAGGCTCTCGAGGCCGCCGATCTCCTGCATGTCGAGGCCAAGACTAAGCGCGAAGGGTTGCCAGACTACCGCACGTAAGTTGTCTCGAATGCCACGAAGAGCAGAAGCTGCTGACAATGTAAATAGTATCCCCCAGTTGAACAGCCGCTGCCCTAAGTGCACATCTTTCACCCGAGAACATTCCGTTGAACCTGATGGAAATCTGGTACCAGATATTTAGGTGTTGAGGTTTTAAAAAATACCCATTGAAAAAGGGGAACGATAATGCTGGAAAATAAGTTAAAATAAGGCTTTTTCGAAGTAAATAAACCATAAAAATGACCCTTTCCGGATCGTAAACAAACATTGTCGTATCTTGATGGCTATGTTGTGACGTGAAATCCCTACCCTAGGCAGTAACAAAAGGCCCTATCCGATGATCACGGTATATTGACAAAGTTCCAAACAAACAAAGAAATAACGAAAAACTCGAAGCATTAACTAATCCTGCCCGCCAATTTCAACATTTTAATAGCTCTAAACGTTATCCACTTGCTCTCCTGCCCTTTAGAACCAAAATTAGCGTCGAGTGGTCCCGGCGTATTCTCGCAGATCCATCTGCCTCTCTCGTTTCTCTTTGATAGAACATAGTCGACG
>CAZIAF010000041.1:0-14756 GCA_964537625.1 uncultured Candidatus Bathyarchaeia archaeon | reverse complement strand
CTTAACACCTGAAACTGTTGACGGTGTAAATAAGGAAGCTGTAATCGGAATTATCCCCCATTTAATCAAAGGTATCGGGGGAATTAAGCAGAGGGATTACTTTCTCATCTCTACAAATCAGAGAATGATATTCGCAGAATTCAGCTTCCCGATGATGCAGGAGGCGATGGCCCTTGATAAGGCGAGTGCAACAGGTTTCGCGAAGCTCTTGGCGGGAAAAATGTTGATGCCTCGCACATATGTCGAGTTTGGTCGTAGATTCTTCAAAATGACTCCTGAACAGATTTTATCTGAGTCTCAGGAGAATTTCTCTCTAAACTTATCCGAGATCCAACGAATTACAGTGGATTATTGGAGTAGACCAAAAAAGAAGAAAGAGGTCCAAGGTGAGCATGGTTACACTTTAACTATCCTGCATGATAAGGGGGAGTTCAAATGTGATTTTGATGCTGATCCTCAAGATATGAAAGTGCTGCGAGATGCTTTGGGTGAGAGAGTACTGGGGAACGCTCGTACAAATGCAATTAAACCAACTTTTTAAAACGATGCGAATACGCTTCGGTATAAGCCTCATCTTACTCCAAGGATTTGAAAGAGGACGAATAACTTATCCTCACTGCGCACGCTTTTGTCTAATAGGTACAATACTGACGTGGACATCGGGGGGCCTGAGACGTTTCTCATAGGAGTGCGCACTATTTCTTAGATATAGTAATACTCCGAGCATAATTATGGATATAACAATAATCGCAATAATTATCATCTTATACAGATTAATAGTTCCTTGAGAAGAAATATTTGCTTGATCTAATAATCCTCTAGCATCATTTAATTTAGTTACAGCTTCTTCCCAATATCCCTGCTTTGATAAATAGTCTGCCAGAAAAAGACTATTTTCTGCTTGTTTAAATAGTAAATTTGCAGTATCACCAATTGGATGTACTTGTGAATATATTTTAATAACATCATTAAATACGAGATAATATTTTCTTTCATATAACTCACGAATTTCTAGGATTCCTGATTTAACAGTAATATTTCGATAGA
The DNA here is from genome assembly GCA_964537625.1 of uncultured Candidatus Bathyarchaeia archaeon. Lineage (GTDB taxonomy): Archaea > Thermoproteota > Bathyarchaeia > TCS64 > TCS64 > UBA8941. Next base: position 13,709 of record CAZIAF010000041.1, on the reverse strand, counting down.
AAAAATCTTTATCAACCCAGACTATTTTATAAGCATGATTACCAGCCGCGACATTCTGAGGTATATTAAAAATAATAGTGAATGTATAGGATGATTCAAATGGTATGTCAGAAATCGTATAAGAGTCAAAATAATCACCACTATTTTGCCAATCAAATTGCAAATAGCATATACTTGTTACTATTGTGAATTCACTTTGATTATTAAGAAGTGTTATAGTTATTTTACCAACGTCGCCTTGATAATAATTATCTTTATCAAATGAGCTACTAGTTACTACTTGTGCATTACATTGTTGTACTAACAAGCAGGATACTGATATTATAACTAAAATTAAGATTAACTTGAGTTTCAAAATGAATCGATATTACTAAGGTTCCAAACTATTTTAAAGATTTGAGTCGCTCGTAAATGTCTGAATCGTTTATTTAAGGAGGTTTCTCTTTAAATCGAGGATGGCTGGATATGCGCCAATTTTAAGGACAAGCCAGCACCAACACATGCATAATTGATACTTATTTCCAGAGATTCAAAATATAGATTAACTCTCCATATTGGTTATATTTTGAGATAATAGTGATGATTCAGATGAATTAAACTTGAACGGGAATGGAGGAACGGATATGAATCAAAACAAAGAAAAAAGGGCGATGAGTTGAATGAGGAAGGATAACCTTATTTACATTATTCTAATCTGTATCTCAATCACTGCTCCTTTGATATCATACGCGGGTGTTGGACTCATTTATCCAAGCTCCACAATATTGAGCAATGTAAACACATCACCACCAATCACTTGGTCCGCTGGAGCTGATTATGCGACAGCACAGACTATGGGCTTCGCTGGCGTATTCACCCCAACTAACAACGCCGCATCCTTTACCCTAACCGTTAGTGGGCTCTCAGGAGGAACTGTGACAATAGATAAGCTTGTGAATGTAGATGCAACAGATAGTATAAATACATATAAGATTCAGATAGCTACGGAACTTGAAGGGGATTTAGATCCGATCCCTATCGCTCTCAAATTGAGATTCTGGACCGGGGCCACAGCCCCAATAGACGACGTCTCTAGTGGCGTCATAACGGTCCTAGATCTGACTGCTGCTGGAGGAACAATGACTGCGGAGATAAGCGGGGATAGTACAGTCTTCGTCCAGCTGGTCTACTCGTTAGAATCGGATGCTGATGGGTCCTCGACGGTCTCGATTACACCAGTCGCCATCACCATCAACTAACAAATCAATGATAGTGTAGATTGAGAAACTGGAGGAAAAATGAGGCGAGCAAATATTGGGAAAGAGGACGAAAAACAAGAAATAAATAAGCGTCTCCGACTACTCGCTATCGTTACCGTCCTCTCAGTGATCCTCCCAATAATTTTCTCCTATTTCACTATCCATACAACCTACGTGATAGTAAGCGAAAGCATGATTCCAACACTGGCACCGGGGGATATGATTACCACATCTTTTACAAAAGAGGTAATGGCTAATGGTACGATCATAGTTTTCAAGAGCCCCCTCGGCGGTTTTGAAGCCCATAGGATTGTCGGCAGGGAAATAGTCAAGAATGTTGTTTACTACCAAACAAAGGGAGACGCGAACGACAAGCCGGATTCTTTCCTGATTCCCAAGGAGAGCGTTATCGGTCCAATCACCAGGATCATACCTAAGGTTGGTCTATTCTTCATGATGCCAAGAGAAATCACTTTGCTAATAACTATGGGACTAATCATCGGTTACTTGTTTCTAACTTTCAAATCAACAAATGAGCTAGATAAAAATAGAATGGAAATTGAGGAAGTGGAGAAGGGGGAGTCACAGAGAAAAGAGAAAATAATTCAAGCATCTTGTATCGTGATCATGTTACTTCTCGGGAATTGCTTAATGTCAGCTGCTTCAGTCAGATTAATATATTGTACTTCACAAAACACCGCAACAGAAACTTCCCCGAAAGTCGCCTTGCAAAGCGGAAACATCGGTAATAGCAATATCTTCGACGATGGAGTCAACGCGGAAGTAACTGTCCAAGCTTTACAATGGCTATCTACATGGAAATGCCGAATGAAGATTACTCTTAATCACAGTAACGTCGCTTCAGATCTAACCGATTTCCCCATACTGCTCAATATCTCTTCAAGTTCGGGTGTCAACGGTGCAGATGTGACAAATATCTTCAACGAGGTTGGTTCCAAAGAGAAGAAGATTGCTGTAACCATGGGTGATGGAGTAACACAATGCTATGTAGAAATCGAGAGATGGGATTCCATAAACAAGAATGCCTGGTTATGGTCAAAGATCCCAAGCATATCTAGTACAGAAGACACTGTTCTCTACATCTACTATGATGGCTCCCAACAAGATAATACAGCCTATGTGGGGAACCCCGGTTCGATGGTTGCGCAGAATGTTTGGGATAACAACTTTAAAGCTTTATTACATTTGTCCGAGATCTCTGGCACACACACTGATTCTACCTCAAACGGTAACAGTGGGTTACCTCAGGGTGTAGTGTCAGAGGGTGTCAGTGGAGAAGTAGGTGGGGCTGATGACTTCGATGGAACTAGCGGATATATTAACTATGGTAACTCCATAACGCTAAATTTCGAGGCGAATTCCTCCTTCACATACGAAGGCTGGGTAAAGACTACTGAATCATACGGGGCAATCATATCTCAGAGACATGACTTAGACGACAACGCGATCATCGACATATGCGTGGGATACGATGGAGCAGTGAGGTCAGCTGGAAGATTGATGTGTCTGGTGAGGCCGAGTAGCAGTGGGGGATACGCAAGGATTACAGGATCGATTGTAAACGACGGTGACTGGCATTATTTTACTTTAACGAGGAATTCAGGTAGTGTTATTGAGCTGTTCGTTGACGGGGCATCTCAAGGAACTGCCACCGACTCCGCAACTGGAGGCATTATTACGACGAACCTGAATGCTCTTGGATCTGAGAGGAGGTGGGTGCAGACTGATTATGGAACAGCTGATGACAGGTACCTAAGTGGTTTGATAGACGAGGTGCGGATATCCAATGTGGAGAGGTCATCAGCTTGGATCATGGCCTCCTACGCTTCTGAAAGAGATCATTTTGTGAACTGGGGGAGTGAAGAAAACAACAGTGTGACATTCGACTATGTCCTGAGAGTAAATAATAGTGTAGCAGACCCTTGGAGAATTAGGCTTAGAGTATACTCTGACTCTAACATTGACCGTTTGAGCAATTGCACTATCTACTTCCACGACGGAGATATATCCCAGCAAATATGCGTTAGGGAGGGTTCGTATACTCAACAAAGTGGTGAATGGTATGGCTTAACTGGGTTAAGTGCAGATTATATCGCCATCAATGTTATAGAAAGTAGCTCTGGGACCTCGATAATCTACGCATACTTAGATGTCATTGCTTCTAACAGCGGTATATCAACTTTATATAAAATAACCTTCATTATAAATTAGAAGTATGCGCGCGCATCCAAGCTCTCCCGAAGAGGAAAACCGGGTTAAGACGATATCTAATGTCTAGATGCTGAGAAGGACTGAAGAACCGAGGATAATGCAACGCACACTCCGTGCGGATATCTCCTTCATTTCCTGAACTTTTTATATTGGTCACAATGAGCTCTGGAACTTGCGTAACCATCGACTCAAAAACGATCTCTAATATTTCTCTAGTTAAACTTCTATCTAATTATACGCATTTAAAAATCAAGTGAGCGAAAAGCGGTATTAAATTATATATTGATATACCGTTATTACCTCTCCATAATATCTTAAAATATTTTGGGTCCATTATTTTATGGTGTCTCTTACTGCCTCTCTGTGTGCAGGACGCGATGATTACAGAAGTCGTGTCTATCAGCCCTAACGACTCAGTAGAAGATGCCGCTAAAGTCATGACTAATCACAGCATTAGCAGCCTCATAGTCACCTCCGACGGGCTTCTACACGGGATTATTACAGAGAAAGATATTCTCGCAAGGGTGGTGGCGAAGGGTATGAAGCCGACGGAAGTCAGAGTTGTAGATGTGATGTCCCCCTCATTAATCACCATAACCCCTGAGACACCACTCGAGGAGGCAAATTGTTTGATGGTCGATAAGAAAATTAAGAAACTACCAGTTATCGAACCAAACAGTCACCAGCTCCTCGGGATCCTCTCCATCACCGACTTCGCCCGACTACAGCCCAAACTCATTGAGGCAGTGAAGAAAAACGCAATGAATGGAAACGTTGAAGATGCATGCTTCACGGACCAGCTTCTTAATTGTGATGAAGGACAGCACCTCGAGTTCAAGTCTACACTCCGCTATGACATGACAAAGGGATGTGTAAATTCCAGCCTTGAACAGGTCTGTCTAAAAACGATTTGTGCTTTCATGAACACCGACGGTGGAGACCTAGTGATAGGAATAACGGACAACAGGCACGCCATAGGTCTCTCACTCGATTATCAGACTTTAAGAACACCCAACAGGGACGGATTCGAGAACAAACTGATAAGCCTCGTATCAGCGAATTTAGGAGACTCTTTCTTACGGTTCATTAAAGTTACATTCCCAAAAATTGAAAGCGTAGATATCTGCAGGGTCCATGTAACCCCCTCAAGTGAGCCGGTGTTCATGAAGGAGGGATCACAAGAGCAATTCTTTGTAAGAACCGGAAACAACTCACGCCCATTCTCCCTATCGGATACGACTAAGTACATTATTAATAGATGGCGTTAAAGCAAAGTCACTGAATCTTGATAGTTAAACCTATACACGACCATACGTCGATTGGACGTTTCTAGGAACGCGTAATGTTATTTATTTATACAAATAACTATGTTAGCCTAATCAATCAATTTTTGGGTAATTCTTATAGTTGTAAAATTCCTGCATCCAATTGACTGAATTCCAAATCTCCAACCTCCTTACAGAGGTCATCAAGTTCAGCCGCCTATATGCGGATAGCCTCTTAATTCATGCAATATCGATGTTTAATTTGCGTCTCACTTCTTCCAAAATTTTTTGAAATATATAATCGCTGCTATGATACTAATCAGTAGGATGAAGACAACAACTATGGGATAAAGATAATCGTCTCGATAAATTGCTTTAACGGAAATAATTTCTTTATTACCCTGTATAGTTATTACCTCAGAGTTTTTAGTGGAGTTTAAAGCTCCTTCCCAATGATCAAAACGATATCTTCCGCCTAGAATTCCTAATACCCCGTTCATATTAATAGAAGTTAATGCATCTATCTTCACCTGCGTACCTGACACGTATGCTCCTGATCCATTTATTGTAAAGGGAATGTTTGTAGTGACTTCAAGATAGTATGCTGCATTAGTTGCTGAAATTAGTATTTCATCCTGAATTCGTTCCGAATTAACAATTTGTGTATACGCCCGGACTAGATTTATTTTACTACGAATTTTTAATAAATTTACAGCGTAACCTTCAGCATCAGTTATAGTTTCATTTTTTTCGAACCCTGTACCCGACCAACCGACAACTGCACCCTTTACAGGTCTATTATCGATTAATACCTGAGCTTTAATAACAGCAGTTTCACCAATTAAATACGAAGTCTTAGCTACTATTTTTATTGATAATTTACTTTCTATAGGCGTAACTTTAATGATGTTCGATTTGTAACCTGTTGAGGATACTGTGATTGATGAAAGGGTTGTAGAGAGACCTTTCCCATAAACAATTGTTTCAGTCTTACCTAGTTTTATAATCGATGATTCTGGGACTGTTACATCCTCTGGATTACTTGACATTATGTTCAAAGTAATCGGCTCATAATTTACTGCAGGACTACTTGTTGAAGATACACTTTGGATGATGATGGGAAACGTAAATCCAATTAATGGGGGGAATGCTGAAACCGAGAAAGTCGAAGGTTTTACTTCTGTTACTTTTAATTCAATATTTTGAGATATCAATCCGCTTCCAGTTACTGTGATTGTGAAGACTCCGGGAGACATGCCTCTAATTTTAAAATACTTGAAATAGGATTTCTGTTCGATTGTCACCGTCGGATCTGTGATAGCTATCCCGGTGTTAGAGCTCGAAACGGTGAATGTGGTTGTTACCATAAGGGGGGTGGGAATTCCTCCATTGACGGTTATCAGACATGCCTCAATTTCCTCATCAACAGGGATGCCTGAAGTCTGAATTAATGTAGTTGTTGGTAGTGGTACATATGCGCTTAGCTTTACCTCTGACGCAACAAGATCTTGAGCTAATGCCGTAACTTTTACATCTCCAGGCATCTTCGCTTTAGAGGCAATTATAGCTGTAGATTCTCCCTGGGGTAGAATAGCAGAGGAAAGTGTTTGGAAAATTGCTGAATTATCTGAGAAAATATTGAAGATTAGTGATGTGTTTGTTTTTGTGGGAATACCCTGTTTATCTACCAATTGTATTAGAAGAGGTACGCTTCCTGAATCATCAACTAATACATTATTTATCGGTGTATAGAGTTTTAGCCCTACAGGGCTTCCTCCAGGTAGTTTTCCTGTTAGTTTGATACTTGTACTAGTAAAGTTTGACGTAGAAGCATAGATAGTTGCAGTACCAATCGCATTACATGTGATCTTTGTTGTAGCTTTCCATTCACCTGCAGGTATTAACAATTTAGAGGGTATGGAAAACCGGCTAGAGTTGGTTGATGAGAAGGTTATCGTTACCGGTGCGGAAAGCCGAACTGGTTTGTTATTATTGTCGAGTACAGCGATAAATGCTGTGTTTTCTTCATCTTGTAACTGTGTGCTAGGGGACCATAGATAGAGATTTTGAGCCCTTGGACCCAGAACATTTAGAGTTGAAGAACTCGATTTAAAGTTTGGAACTGTGGCTGTAATAATTGAAGTCCCCTCAACCCCCATTGTCTGAATTTTGGCTAACACGGACATATTTCCAGTAGGGATAGTTGTTTGTTTAGGATCAATATTGGCAACTCGAAGATTAGAAGAGGTTAAAGTTACTATCATGTTTTCATGAGATTTTGTGGGATTGCCATAAATATCTACAATTGAAATTACCGCATCCACGATTTGTTGAGATAAGGGGTTCACTATACTCGGAAAAATTGTGACCTTTAAGGAAAATGGGGTTCCTGAGGGGGGTTCAATTTGAGGATTAATTTTTGAAGATAAATAACCCGAAGCTGATGCTGTGACCTCTACACTTTTCTTTTCTATAATACTACTAGTTACGTTAATAATTTTATAATATTCTCCAACTTTTAAAACGGTGAACTTCGGCATCTGTAATATTCTTTCGTCAGAGCAAGACAAAGTCACGTTTATTTCGGATGAAGCGAGCTGGGCCTTTCCCTTGGAGTCTTTTATGCTTAAGTAAAAAGCTGGATGTGGGCTACCATCCGATGGAATTGAGGGGGTGGCTTTTTCTAGAGTTACTGTAAATATGGGACTTGTTTGGGCTGAACTGATAATTATGGATGGATTAATGAGGAGGAACACTAGAAACATTAAAAGGAGTTTTCGGAGATGCAAATCAAATTATTGTCTTATTTTAAGATATTTAAGTATATATTCATGTCTTAAAAATATAATAATTTAACATCATGATATCTTAATCAAATTTTAACCTATTTTAAAAAATAATATTATTTACTACTGTTATTCAGTAATTTAGTTGTTTAATAATAATATGAGCATTATTTTATACTATATTTATATCTTAACTATTAACATAACCATGTGTGACAGATTGATGTTATATAAGATATTTTTATTTATGCTAGATATCCAGACAAGAACTATTATAAAAGGTGTGTTGTAATTGGATACTAAATTTATTGCTGCAGGTTTAATAGCTCTCACTGCTGTAACGGTAATTTCAGTACCTTTAGCATCGTCAGTTGAAAATGATATGGAACAAGCTATAAATATGCTTGATAAAATATTTTCATCAACAATGAGCACTTTAGATAATGGTTGGTCAATAGCGCAACGATTTAAGGATCCGACTTATATCTACAAATCTTCTGATTTAAAAGATCCATTAATAACCAATTCAACAATTACTAATTCTACGATCACTGGTTAAAAAAGATATATTTTTGTTATTTTCTCTGATATTTTCGTTTTTCAAGTTTAACTTTCATATCATCTACCATCATCTTTAGTTCTTCAAGATTTTTAAGTACCTCACTATCCTCCATCAAAGATGCTTGAATATTATTTTCCAATCCGTTTTGCTTTATTTCATTCGTTATATTATCCACATCATCATTGTTAATAATATTATCCTCAATATTCTCTGCGATTATTTCTTCAATTTCATCGTCGCTTTCTGATTCAGTTTGGACTTCTTGTAAGGTTTCATTATCAACAGTTTCAGTTTCCTCTTCTATAACAGGTTCCTCACTATTGATTATATCATTATCGGGCGATTCAACTTTATCAGCATCAGGAATTACATCTTCCGATTTTTCATTATCTGAAGCACCAATTATTTTAACTCCTATTTTTTTCCAACCCTTAGACTCAACTTTATCGGATATTACAGATATTTTATCTATTTGTTCGCCTTTCAACTTTTGATCCGATTTTTTATTTTTTAACTCTTCATTTACTATTACCTGTTTATGCTCATTATTATCACTGTTTTTATTAATATCTAATGGTTTTGCTGTATCTATAACCTTACTATCAGAAAGTCTAGATAAATTATCTACATCTGGACTGGTTGAAAAATTACTTTGAGGTTCTACACCGTAATTCATTATTAATCGTTTAATATCAGCGCTCACGTTAAAATATGCGGTCAAAGTTAAGAGCATCGTAAATGTTGAAATGAAGTACGAACCTATTATTAGATAATCATTGATTTTAGACGAGTTATAGGGTAAAAGATCTAGAACGTTTACCCCTGTAGCAATAATATATAGATATATGATCAGGTTTGATGCGATTAGGAAAATGACCGGTATTAAGACCTTTTGCGGTTTTTTCACAGCTTGTTTGTTTTTGTTCATGTTACATCGTTATTCCTGCCATTGTTCCAAGATAGCCTAAAATTGCGCTATTAACAAGTATGTAAATGGTTCCTGCTATTGAAAGTTGAAGCCCAAGGTAGAAAAGTAGTGTGAACCTTGAGTCGCCCTCAACATTGTATATGGAAAATACGTTGTTAAGGGCAAATATTGTCAGGGTAAACATGAAGAAAAACCTCATAAAGTCAAGAGGAGGCGTTGCTATGAAATCTATCATTGTGGATATTTTCCCCATAAAACCTGAGAGTGATGTGAAGAATCCATCAAGGGTCGCAAATAGTGCAGCCATGACTGCATAGAGAGGTATAACAATACCTATATGATAAGAAGCGGCAGTGTAGCGTTTTCTTCTCAATGAGGTATAAGTATGATAGAACTCCTCAAGAAGCTTGCTTGATTGGTTCATATCTCCTCCCGTAGCTAATGTGTCGGTCATAACTACATTCACTCTTTGAATAAGTCGACTATCAATATCAGTTTCGAAGCTCAACCAAGCTAGTTTTGGTTCTACACGCATCTCAAGACGGTGATACAGGTCACGTAGGTAGACATTCAGAGTGCCAAAATCCACTTCTAATGCTTCTTTTATCACTTCTTTGAGTGGAATGTCTACTTTCAGATTGGATCCCATAAATCTAAGCAAGGCCGGGAAAGTCTCCTCGCTCTTCTGAATTTTCATTATATATGTTTTTCCCAATGCCCCGGGAATAACTAGTAAGATGCCCACTACGATTAGATGTTCGAAATAAGCTATTGGTAATAGGAGGCTACATAATGCTCCAAATAGGCAAAAAATTGCTATTGTTTCAATTAGTTTCCTTTTATTTGATTTATGTCCCCCATCTATTAGTATCTCATCAGGTCTAGCAGCTTTGAATAGTAACCACGATATTAAAAAAAGCATGAACGAAATAGCTACAACCGCCATAATCGTTAATAAAATCATTGTTTCGGGATTATAAAAAATTGAGGAGACTAGCATTGTGGTACTTAGGAAGAGAGTAACTGAAAGTAGTGGAAGATAAGCATCGCTATAGGTTTTTAGTCGATCGAGGGATTGTGATCTTTTTGCCTCGTACTCTGCTGAGTATGATTTATACTCTCGTTCTATGAAGGGGAGAAGAGGCTCTCCAGAAGAGATAGATTGGGAGAATTTGTAGAGAAATTTACTGAAGTCTTTTGTAGGGACTCTCTGACTCATAAACTCGACTGCTTTAGCTTGAGGGTATCTCCACTCAGACGATAGGAATAATATTCTATTTAAAAACGGTGAAATATTATTAAAGACAGTCTTTTCAGCCGCAATCTTCAATAAAAGAAGCCGGGACATGCTTCCTGATGTAAGTGATCTTATATATAGTAGAAAGAAGGGATACTCGCTCTCAACTTTATCCCCTTTGCTGATTTCCTTAACTCTATCAAGTTGTTCAATAGCCAGTATTATTCACCCCTCACTTTCTTTCGTATATCTTCCTCTATTTTTGCACCCATTTTTTGTATTGCTTTATTTCTTAGGTGCTTATGTGCTTCCACAACTCCCATTCTGTTTACCATTAAGATATTTTCGAGGACGTCATTGTAACTTAATATCCCCAAGATTATTAAATACTCTAGAATCTCGGCTCGCTGGAACATTTCTTCGTATAATTGTCTAACATTTTGGGCGTCGAGGCCTCTCATTACGGCGATTTTCGAGTCTAGGAGATAGCTTGTCCCGAGTCCCCTAAACTCATGCTTATCTTTTGAAGCGTTGAAACTGAAGACCTCAACGAAATTGAATATTCCTTCAACAGGTTCGTATCCCAATATTTCGTTAATTGATGTCACTCTACGCTTATATCTACCTGTTGTTGAATCATGTACGGCGCTCTGGAATAACGCTGCATTAAGATTATCGATGTGGGTCTTTGGGATGTTTATCGGATAGTTTGTTAGTCTTTGCACTAGCTTCGAGACCTCCGCGGCGTGGAATGTAGCTATGCTTGGGTGGCCAGTCTGCATTGCTTGGAAAGCGATGTTACCTTCTACTCCTCTGACTTCACCGACTATGATGTAGTTCGGTCTTTGTCTCAAAGCTGCTTTTAGAAGTTGGAACATAGAAACTGCTCCCTGTTCCTCACTTGCTGAGTTGCCTGTTTCTCTTACAACTTCCCTCACCCAATTTTTATGAGGCACGAAGACTTCGGGTACTTCCTCGATTGAGACCACTTTGTAAGTTTCTGGCATAAATACCGTAATTGCGGAGAGGGTGGTAGTTTTCCCACTGGCGGTCTCACCGCATATCCAGAGGCTCATCTTCTCTTCGAGTAGGATCCAGATATAAGCTGCGATTAGGGAGCTAAATGTTCCAAATTTTATCAGTTCCGTTACACTGATTGGATTAGATGCAAATTTTCGTATAGTGAAGTTGCTACCCCTACGGCTAACGTCCTCGCCAAAGACGAGGTTAATCCTTGAACCATCCGGCATAGTTGCATCAATTATTGGGTCTCTATGAGAGGCGGGTTTGCCTACAACTTCGCTTAATCGGAGTACAAAGGCGTCTAGCTCCTCGTTAGTGCTTAGAACAATAGTGCTCTCAAGAGTGCCAAAGATCTTATGACTAACATATAATGGACCTTGGCCGCTGCAGTGGATATCTTCCATGTATATGTCTCTAATCATAGGCTCCAGGATGCTTGACCCTAATTTTTCGCAGAAGATTTCAAACTTTAATCTCTCGTCTGTATCTTTATCTAATTTAATTTTATCGGTATTTCCGCCGAAGCTTAAAAACGGTTTTTTACCATCTTTTTTAGGATTAGGCCTGAGTTCATCTAACTCCGTCTTTGCACTAATTTTGACTATTTTATCGAGTATCTTATAGAGATATTCGGTTTTTTCTTCGATATTGTCAAAAACCGATTTTTGATTAATTAGAAAAGCCAATCTTTTTTCTACTTCGTTTAGGATTAGCGTTCTATCGTTTTTTAATCTAGGCTCTATTGGTATGTATAATGTGTTTTTGTCTTCTCCTTGAGCATATATATGAATAAATATTGGATCTCCAACGGGATAAATTAAATTTGGTCTCTTTATTGTGCCCAAGTCTCTTGAAAGAGTGAGTACGAGTGTTGGAGCTTGATGAAGTTCTGTATATGTTTTTAAAATATACTCTTTCAAATGAGGGTTTTTCTCGATTCTCTTTGCCCACTCAGCATTAAATCCGGGAAGCTGCTCAATTTTTAGGTCTTGCCCCTCAATTAAGTTATCCTGGATCTTTACTTCGGTTTGACTGGATTCCATTGTATTTATCCCCTTGTCGATGTGAACGGTAGAATCTTGATACCGAAGGAAGGAGAAACTTCAAAAGTTATCATACTGTCTCCAGTTTTTGCAGCTCCCTTTAGTTTTGCTATCGTTAGTGATAATACAGCTTTATCTCTGAAGGTCTTTTTCTCAAGTAAAAATTGACCGTCAAAAAAACTACGCATTCTTATTGCTAACTCTTGGTTAAGAGCGTAGGGATGAATTGTAATGGAGAAACTTTTTTGCTGAGTATCCAATATGTTTCTGCACACTCCAAAGAAGTCAATAACATCTGAATGATTCGCATGTGTGATTAAAGGAGTTAATGAGTCTATGACAACATAGTTGAATCCTCCTAGTTTCTTTTTAAGATAATTTGAGAGAGTTGTTAGGTAGTATTTGGAAATCTCAGGCTCCCAGTTAATCTTAATCGTATTAATCGATATTACTTTTAATCTACCCATTATGTACGCATCAGTTGCGTCCCAGCTAAGAGACTTCATATTTTTTAATAGGCCACTAACAGATTCCTCAGTCGTGATGTAGAGCAGGTTAAGGTTGTTTGAAACTACGCCATATGCAATTTGCTGCGCGAAGGTTGTTTTTCCCGAATCGTTTGCTCCCTCTATGAGGCTTAGAGAGGGCATTGGAACCCCACCGATGCGCCTGTCGAGTTCGGAGTTACCAAATTTAAGGAACTCTACCTCGCCCTCAGTTTTATGAGACATTTTAGGTCCTTGTCAGTCTAATTTCACTAGCTCTCTTTACTAAGGTGGTTAACATAAAGAGTAAGGCTGCTGAACTCCAGGAACTTGTCGGTTTATCGAGATTCTGCAGCAGAGTTGTTATAAGGATCTTGTCATCGAGATCTGCGTTTTGGAGCGAGTATTTGAATGGTAGTGACTCCTCTTGTTCCTCTACTTTATTTACTCTACTTGAAAGGCAATCTAATATATCTTTGACGACTGTCGGCGATGCTTGACCCTTTGCTACTTCATTTAATAGCAAGACCTCGGCGCCCCTCCTTCCGAATCTGATGGCTAGGTACTCGCTTACTAGTTGAATATAAGCCTGATATACACCCTCGATTTCGTGAGGGCTCTCTGCAAGTACCTGCATCTGTGACGCATGCTGAAGGGGCTTCTTGGGACGAGATGGGGATGCTTCATACATTCCCTTAAATTCGTCTAATGCAAGGTCAAGAGTCTCGGCTAGATCCTTTACTACATTTTCTAAGACATCTAGGCGCTTATCCTGTTGTGTGATCTCTCTCGGTATTTGTTCTTTATGCTCGACTACTGGTTGATTCGCCATGATTGTTGGCACGTATGTGCCCTGTGAGGTTGACATTCTTTTCATTGCTTCATCTCTCTTTGCTTTGTTGACTTCGTT
>CAZIAF010000040.1:800-14846 GCA_964537625.1 uncultured Candidatus Bathyarchaeia archaeon | reverse complement strand
TCGGTTGGAGTGTTGGGGTTGTATGTTACGAAGACTAAGACGTAGTCTACACCGTATTTCTGCATCAGGGGTATGGATTCGTTCTGAGTTTTCAATAACATGTGAGCGATATTTACGATCTGTGTCCGGTTCATTGTTGCGCCATCTGCGAGAGTTGTCCTGTTAGCGACGCCCTCAATCCAGTACCCATAATCCCACCAGGAACAGATTATGGAGTCCTGCGTGGTGTTAGCTTTTAACCAATTCAACGCATGAATCCAGTCCTTAGGATAATCGCCATCTATGAGCACAGGTACACTGCTTTGGGCAAGTGGTCCTGGGCCGCTCGCGGTGTTGGAGGCGTTGATAAAGTGGGGAATAAAGGATAGGACCAGAAGTAGGATGAAGATGATGCTAATACCTCTACTCATGCCCATCGCTTGAGCCCGCTTCTTCTTACTTCGTGATTCCTCCGGGTTGACCGTGATGATCTTGAAAGGTTCGAGGAGTTTCACCAAGCCATATGCAGCCATAAGCGAAGCCGGGAAAGCGAGAATGAGGGTCAACCTGACCAGGGTACCAGCGAAGTAAATTGTGGTGATAAAGAACAGTAAGGCGTAGATCTTGTTCTCATCACCTTCCTTCAGGGCGAAGTAGGTTCCCAGTATGGCTAGGATTATTGAAACACCGAAATCTGAGAAGAATACGCTCCAACTTGAGATCTTGTGTTCCCCGACTGATGAAAAAAGTGGGTTAACTTCTTCGAAAGGATTTAACACTCTTAAAAACTTGCCAGCAATCGGATTTCCTATACCAAGGTAGGGAAGTACGAGGAAAGCGATGAGCGCAAGGGATACTAAACCTACAGTTGAGAGGCGCGCCTGTGACTCCGGTAGCCGGGTTTTAATAAGTTCGTATATTAGTAGAAGACCGACAGCGCCGATAGCCGATAGGTTCTCAATGTTCATGAGGTATGAGACCCCAAGGCGAGGAATCATGATGGCGACAAGGAAGCCAACGCCGATTGTGATCGCATACGAGATTACGTGGCGGCGCTCGATTTTACCTAGCAGCAAGGTGACGCCAATATATAGGAGGAGGAGGCTGGAGATGTATCGAGCGGCGCCCCAAGAGGCGAATGCGTAGCCCATTGAGAGGCCGCCAGCTACCGCATAGAGAATTTGAGTCTGAATCGTCTTCTCTTGTTTTAAGCTTCGCATAAAAAATAGACTAGTGAGGACCATGCCAAAGATACCAATGTTCTCGGTGTCGAAGAAACCGACGACTGTTCGGCTGATATAACTTGGACTAACGGCCATTAAGAGACCGGTAAAGATCCCGACGGCTTTTCCTCCAAAGTCCTTTCCAAAGAAGTAAGCGGCGACGCAAGTGATGGACGCCATCAGCACAGGGAAGAACAGAGCTACGTTGAATAAGTCAACTTTGAAGCCCACCGTGTTCAGTACTTGCCAAATAAAAACAGCGGTGAAAGGGTTACCGGGGTAGCTGCTGTGGGCTATGTCTCTGCCCATTGGATACCAGCTAAGGGTGTCATGCCAGGTGAAGTAGGCTGCATAACCGTTTTTGGCTATATACTCTGTGATTCGATACCAAAAGAACGGGTCATACTCGTTGAGATAAGCGCCCCAGCGTAGGGGAAGAACCCTGAGGATAATAGCGATAATGATTATCAGCAGGATAGCAGAGATCTCTAGAGCGGCCGCCCTGCCGAGCCTGAGGTTAGTTAAGCCCCACTTCGTTTGATCCTCTGGCTTCTGGTCGTTGATTTTTTCTTTCGCGGCCAAGTATTTTCATCCTAGAGGGTAACTGCACTTTTATTTAAGTTGCTATAACCGAGTTAAAAACCTCTGTATAATCTTGAAGCAAACCTATGCGGGATTCCGAGAGCATCAATGGCTGCAACTGTGGCATCTATACAATATTCAACGCGCCTGTGATAGGTTTTAAGGTCGTCTGTTTCAAGGATCATGTAGCTCGCCTTCGGGTCTCCGTCACGGGGTTGGCCAACTGAGCCAGGGTTGGTTATAATGCGACCTTCATGCAAAACAGTGTAAGGGATATGAGTGTGTCCTAGGATTATGACGTCAGCACCGGTGAGGGCTAAGTATTCGGTCGCCTTAGCTGTAGCATCATTGGAGTAGATGTAGCTAGTTAGTGGTTGGACCGGGCTCCCATGATAGATAGCAACCTTGGTACCCTCGAAATCTAAACTCAGAGCTATCGGAAGGGCACTGAGCCATTCGAGGTAGTGTTGGGGAAGGTGGCTCCTATTGATACTGATCGCCTCTTGGACATCGTCGTTGAACCAGTCGGTCTCGATTGTTGTGACCGCTCGGTCGTGGTTCCCCTGGACACAGTGAACCCCATTGTTGATGACTAAATTTATGCATTCCTTCGGATTGGGACCGTAACCGACGGTGTCGCCTGCGCAGATGGCAGCATCCCAATCCTTAGCATCGTCGAGGACAGCCTCAAGAGCCATTAGGTTGCTATGAATATCTGAAACAACGAGGAGCCTCAATGTGTCTTCAGGAAGTACTATCTAACGCTGTGGGATAGACTTAACTCATGTAGGAGAATATTTCTATATGATGAGCCTCACCTTCTTGACAAGCAGTGTTGAACATGAGGGGAAAATGCTCCACTGCGGCGTATTGGAGTTGGAAAATGCCGTCTTTACTCTCGTCTGGGAGGGGGAGCAGGCGAAGCTGGGCTCCACAACGGTAACACTGCCGGGGATGGCGTCGACGCAACTCCTCGGGGACAGGGATCTGCTCTTAGGTAGGGTAGTTGGAACGCACTTGGCCACAAAATTCAACAAAATGGCGCTCGTCTCAACCCATCTCTCCCAAGGTTACTCCGAGTCCATCGGGAAAAAATTGCTCGACTTGATAAAACGCATTACGGAGAAAAAAACATGAGCGACCTCAGATCTTTCCTAAAGCAACTCGAAAAGAAGGACGAATTAATTAAAATCAAAGAGTCTCTTAGCCCGAAGCTGGAGATTGCTGCAGCGTTGCAGAGGTTCGACGGGGGTAAGGCATTACTCTTCGAGAAGGTCGATGGATACAACACCCGAGTCATCAGCGGAGTCTGCGGGACTCGTCAGAGGATCCTTGACGCCCTCGGATTGAAGGCGGAAGAGCTGTATCCAGCTTTGCTCGATGCGATAAGAGCACCGAAGAAGTGCAGGTTAGGCGATGGTCCCGTTAATACGATTGTCGAGGAAGGCGACCTCTCAAAAATTCCGGTACTAACCCACTT
This sequence comes from uncultured Candidatus Bathyarchaeia archaeon, assembly GCA_964537625.1. Classification (GTDB taxonomy): domain Archaea; phylum Thermoproteota; class Bathyarchaeia; order TCS64; family TCS64; genus UBA8941. The sequence goes on along the minus strand of CAZIAF010000040.1, from coordinate 11,582 downwards.
CAACGATGACCCCGGCCCATACATCACTTCCGGTGTCATATACGCTCGGGGCCCTGATGGGGAGGAGAACGTCAGCATCCACAGAGTTCTCATCATCGACGAAAAAACAATGACTGTGAGAATCGTTCCCCGCCACTTTTACCGTCTAACCCAGCTCGCTAGGAAGGCGGGGTGGAAGACCATGGACTTAAGTATAAGCTTAGGGCTTCACCCAACAGTTAGCCTTGCCGCTGAGCTTCCTGCACCTTGGGGTGTAAGTGAATACGACATCGCGAATACATTAATGGGAGGGAAGCTAAAGTTGACACAGTGTGAGCATGTCAACGCGTTGGCACCCTCTGACGCGGAGCTAGTACTGGAATGCAGACTAAGACTTGATAAGGATGTAACTGAAGGACCTTTCGTCGATCTCACGGGGACCTTCGATGTGAAGAGGCAGCAGCCTTTGCTTGAACTCGCTGGTATTATGCACAGGGAAGACTACATCTATCAGGGACTACTCCCTGCAGGATCGGAGCACATGCTCCTAATGGGGATGCCCCCGGAGATCAGAATCTGGGAATACGTCAGGAATATCGTGCCGACGGTACGCGGCGTCAATATGACCTTGGGCGGTGTCGGATGGCTTCACTGTGTCGTTAGCTTTGAGAAGTTTAGAGAAGGGGATCCCAAGAACGTGTTGATGGCAATCTTCGCCGCACATCCGAGCCTGAAACATGCGGTGGTCGTCGACAGCGACATCGATCCCTACAACATGCAGGATGTCGAGTGGGCGATAGCCACCAGATTTAAGGGCGATGAGGATCTGATGGTCATTCCGAACACCCGTGTCAGCAGCCTTGACCCGACAGCGGACCAGCAGCAGGAACTCGGTTGCAAGGTGGGAGTGGACGCTACTAGGCCTCTAGGTAAACCAAAAGAAAAATTCATGAAGGCTGAGATCAGGGTAGCTGATCGGGTGAGAGAGATCCTTAATCGATATACCTAGCTTCCAGAACACCTTTTATCCACCGGTTTTCCTGTTTCAGTGAACACGTTTGTACCTGACGAGAGAGGAGGAGCGGATGCTCGCCGGTGAGTACGGTGTTGGTGTAGCCAAATCGCTGGAACTTTTGGTCGCTTTGGGTGAAGTATTTGGCGCCAAGAGGTTGGTACCGGTGGAGAGCGCCCATATCTCAGGAGTGAGTTATAAGAACCTCGGCGATGCAGGTTTGGAGTGGCTCGAGGACCAAGCAAAGCTAGGTGCTAAGACGAAAGTTAGGGCGACGCTCAACCCTGCAGGAATGGACATGGAACGATGGAGGGAGATGAACGTTCCCGAGAGTTTTGCGGAGGGACAACAACGAATCATTGGCACCTTCGAAGCCCTCGGAGTCGAGAAAACGTGCACCTGCACGCCGTATCTCGTAGGCCATGTGCCGAGATTTGAGAGTCAAATAGCGTGGGCGGAGTCGTCGGCGATCTGTTACTCGAACTCGGTTCTCGGTGCCAGAACCAATAGAGAATCTGGTCCCACCACCATCGCGAGTGCTATTACGGGGCTTACGCCTCTCTATGAATACAGGCTAGATGAAAACAGACTTCCGGGTAAGCTAGTTGAGGTCGAGGCAAAACTTAGGGACCCTCTCGACTACAGCGCTCTCGGATACGTCACAGGAAAGCTCCTTGGAAAAACTGTACCATACTTCCGGAGATTAGGGAAGCCGGGTCTGGAGTCACTGAAAACCTTGGGTGCCGCATTAGCTACAAGTGGGGGAGTTGCGCTCTGGCATGGCGAAGGAGTCACTCCTGAGGCGATGAAGGTCGAATCCCATCTCCCGGAAGTCGAGAAGGTCACCATCGAGGAAAGCGCACTAAGGGAAGCAAAGGAGATGTTCACATGCGAACTCGCCGACCCTGTTACCTGCATCGGCTGCCCCCACTGCAGCATCCAAGAGGTCGGAGAAGTCGCGAGACTAATCGAAGGCAAACAGCTAGAAAAACGGCTCTGGGTTTTCACAAGTCGCGGCGTCTACGCCGAAGCGAAACAGAAGGGATATGTGAGCCAAATTGAGGATGCTGGGGGTAAAGTCTACGTCGACACCTGTATGGTCGTGGCACCTCTCAAGGAGATGGGATGGAAGGAGATCGCTTTGAATAGCTTCAAGGGAGCCCAATACTCGGTGAATATGGGGATATCAACCAGTTTGGGAACTGTCGACCAGCTCATTAAGGAGGCGATAAAGTGATCCTAAAAGGTAGGAAGGTTGTTGGCGGTACAGCTAAGGGTGAAACGTTGGTTAGCAGAGACCCCGTTAGCTTCTACGGCGGCGTCGACCCGGATACAGGCATAATAACCGAGCCCGGCCACACCTGCTTTGGCCAGAGCATCTCAAATAAGATCTTTATCTTCCCTACCGGCAAGGGAAGTACAGTTGGTAGCTACGTCATCTATAGAATGAAGAAGCAGGGGACTGCCCCCGCAGCGATAATCAATGTGGAAACCGAGGCGATCCTTGCTACCGGCTGCGTCATCTCCAGCATCCCGCTGGTAGACAAGCTGAGCGAGGACCCTTTGTTGAGATTTAAGACTGGAATGATGCTCAAAGTCAGAGGAGACGAGGGACTAGTAGAAGAAATTTAACTCCTTGGAAGGGCAACCGATTTATCGTCTGACGGCTTATCTTGATTTAATATGGATTTTAAGAGGAGGTTAACAGGGCTCCAAGCTAAGATGGAGGATCAGGGGATTGATCTTGTCGTCTATGGAGGGAGCCCTGACTTCCAGTACTTGACTGGAGTCAATTTTGAGTGGCGAAGGGGCAGAGACCTCCTTCACCCGCAGGACAACCTCTTCGTCGCACGGCGGGGCGAACCCGTCTTAACTCTTAACTCGGAGAGCGAGAAATACGCTCAGGGTACGTGGATAAATGACATACGCGTCGCAGACAAAACACTATCTTACAGCGAACTCGTGAAGAAGGTTGTCGGCGATCTGGTCAACAAACCTGGGAGGGTAGCGATCGGTGACTATTGCTGGGGAAGTACAAGCATCGACGTTGCTAAAGCTTGCGCTGGAGCTCGATTCCGCATTGGTGAGGGTCTCCTCGATCAGATCCGTATGATTAAGGAGCAAGAGGAGGTGGCTCGGCTCAAGAAGGCAGCGGAGATTACCGAGGCGGTGATGGCGCTTATCTCTCCGAGGATCATTGAAGGTCTAACCCAGAGGAATCTCCAGATAATGATGGAGATGATGGGTAGAGGACTCGGCGCGTCTGATGTCAGCTTCCCGGCGACTGGTGGCTACCTCAAAACCGGCACTATACCCTCGGAGGACCCGTTTATTTACCCGAAGGACGCTGGCCTCGTAAAAGGAACAAGCATCGCCTTCGATTTTGGTCTAGTCTTCGACGGATATTGCAGCGACTGGGGAAGAAGTTTCTATTATGGCCAACCACGTCAGGATATTCTTCAAGCGTATCAGGCTCTCCAACTTGCCGTTGTTCAAGCTGCGGACGCCATCGGTGGAGAGATCACTAAGCTCTGTGACTTCTACCCCCACATAGAGAAAACCCTAAACAAGCTCGGCTATGGCGACTACCTTAGGAACAGGATCAAGACAGGGACAGTCGGTCACCAGATCGGGATAGAGGTCCACGAAGACCCGTGGCTCAAACCCTTGGAGACTCAGCCCCTCGTCGACGGAATGGTGTTCTGCATCGAGCCGAAGCTCTGGAATAAGGGAGAATATTATCTCCGAGTCGAGGACATGATCCAAATCCAGAACGGGAAAGCAGTGTTCCTGACGACCCATGCCCGGGACCAGTTCGGGATCTAGGAAGGCATTTTAACGGTTCTAGGCTTCTCTTCCTATCGATGGCTCCAAGGGGTTGGTTCATCGTCTTCGAGGGTATTGACGGCAGCGGTAAATCCACCCAGATCGAACTCCTCAGCATGAAGCTCAGAGACCAAGGCGTCGACCATGTTCTAGAGAGGGAACCGAGTGACGGCAGCATTGGCCGCTTCATCCGAGACTATGCTGAGGCAGGGGAACGCTACCTGTCGCCGGAGACGGAAGCACTTCTCTTTGCTGCTGACAGATTTGAACACAGCAAGCGCATCGATAACGTACTTGAACAGGGCACGACAGTTGTATGCGACAGATATTATCATTCTAGTCTCGCTTACCAAGGAGCTATGGGGGTCACCGTCGAATGGCTCAGAGACCTCCAGAAGTCAGCTTTAATGCCTGACCTAATCATCCTCCTAGATGTTGATCCCGAGAGGAGTCTGCTTAGGGTCTCGGGTAGGTCGCTTACAGTCTTCGAGAACAGAAATTACCTAAAAAAGGTGCGAAACCTCTATATTAGATTCGCTGAAGCAGGGGAGATGAGACTCATCGACACGGCGCAGCCCATGGATGAGGTCGAGAGAGAAGTCCAAAGACTAGTAGAGGAACTGATAAACATCAAACTTTAAACTGCCTAATGCGTAAAAGAGTGTTTAATCTTAGAAATACTATTTTTAAATCAGCATTTATTATAAGCCTTATTACTTTCACTTGATTCTAGGCTTCTCCTCTACCTTAAGCTGCTTAAGGACATTAAGGAGAATAGCGATAGTCTCGACGAGCTCCTTGATTTTAATGGGGTCGGTTTCAGCGTAGAGTCGTTGGTGCATGAGTTGAAGTTTGGCTTGTAATGTCTTCTCAAGACTAGCATCGAGGGCTGCCTTACCCGCATCCTCTCCATCTTTTACGATCCTGACCTCACGCTTGCAGCTGAGGCAATATACTTCACCGGTCTTGAGCTGAAAAAGAGGAGACGCGCATTCGGGGCAAGTGAGGCTTAGCATTTTTGCCCCCTTTCGGAGCATCTCCGCCATCTCTCGCATATCGCTTTGGGACAACTCACCTATTTCTGTGACGCATCGCCCTATATGGTTGTTTATGCGCACACGCATTTTTGCAAAGAAGCTATTTAATGGTGTTATGTGTAAGCGGCTAGAAGAATAATGCTTATCACCGCGTCAGATGAGTCTCGATGAGGGATACCGCTTGAAGGCCACCGTCATACGCCATCTGGCAGTGGACCTAGATCTAACTTACGACCCCATGGAGGAAGTAGAATGTGAGTAGTACCGCCTCTCAAGGCTACAGGATAGAGACCAAATTACTTACATTGGATATAACTATCGAGAAACTAGACAACCTATACATACATGAGGAGATTATACCTGAAAAGAAGAGAGAACTCGTCAATAAGATGCCATCCGACGGAGTCTTCTTACACCCGATAATAGTTGACAGGAACAGCTTAGTCGTCCTCGACGGAATGCATCGTGTAGCAGCGGCTAAGGAGATAAAGATCAAGTACATCCCCGTCTGCCTCGTTGATTACGGGAACCCTAACATTCGTATCGGATGTTGGTATCGAATGTTCGAGGGGCTAAGCGAAGCCTCGGAGGCCGAGATCGCATTTAGAAGGGAGGGAATGTACCCTACCCTCCAACCTTATGAGGTGGCCTACGGTCTTGTCGAGGGAAGAAAAGCCACTACTGCTGCCTTCTCGGCGGATTGGACCCTCACCGCTAAAAACCATTCAGGAAGCATCAAAGAGAGATATAACACCATAAAGAGGATAGAACTCCGCATCCAAGCGGAGGGACACAAAATGGGGTACAGCACTGACAGAGACGCCTTGGCAAGGATAACTGCAGCAGAGTTCTCCTCAGGCATGATGACACCAACTGTCACCAAAAAGGAAGTAGTGGAGACCGCCCTTGCCGGCAATGTATTCTCCCAAAAGACGACCCGCCACATAATCCCAGCAAGACCCATGAATGTCAATGTTCCAATATCCTGGCTACGAGGCGATATTACGCTTAAAAAGGTAAACGCACAGTTAAGAGACCATCTCGCATCTAAGAGGATCGATAAGCTCCCCCCAGGCCAAATACTCGACAGGAGATACGACGAAGAACTCTACATCTTCAAGTGACAGTGTGGAACTGCTTGGTTTTATAGCGGACGCATACATTACAGGGTTATTCATCTAACTCGGACTACTCTTCAATAAAAAGAACAGAGAGAAAGAAGTAACATAGATAATTTTAATTCTAAACCATTAGAAACCGGAAGTATCAATGGAATACAGCCTGTATTTCATCTATCTTTTGAGTAATCAGATCTTCATCTTGTTCAGTTTACCCTCGATTGTTTCCATACCCATGTATTTACGGAGCACCTTCGGCACCTTAATTGTGCCATCCTCTTGCTGGTACTGCTCAATTATCATGATCATAGTACGGCTCGTCGCAAGGGCTGTGTTGTTCAGAGTGTAGACAAAACCAGCGGGGACTTGCCCCTCCTTATGCCGGTACCTGACGTTAAGACGACGCGCTTGATAGTCGGTACAGTTACTGTTTGAACCGACCTCACGGAACTCTCCATCCGCCATCCAGGCTTCAGTGTCGTATTTCTTCGCCGCTATGCTCCCTATATCGCCGGTGCAGACATTAACCACCCGATAGTGAAGACCAAGTCCCTCGTAGATAGCCTCGCAGTTCCGCTGAAGCTCTTCATGGAGTTCCCAGCTCTGCTCAGGAAGACAAAAGATGAACTGTTCAATTTTATTGAACTGGTGAACCCTGAATATACCTTTAGTGTACTTGCCATGGCTCCCGACTTCCCGGCGAAAGCATGGAGAAATCCCACACATCTTTATGGGAAGTTGGTCTACATTCAATATCTCATCCTTGAGCATAGCGCCCATTGGATGCTCTGATGTAGCGATGAGGTAGAGGGGGTCCTTCACGTTCTCCGAGTCATCGATCTTATACATCACGTTCTCGAAGTCGCTCAGGTCGGTGACCCCCTCATAAAAGCTGCGTCGGATCATATATGGTGGCTCGATGAGACTGTAACCTCTATTCAAGAGGAGATCTATCGCATATCTCATAACCGAGTAGTCTAAGAGAGCCATCTCATTGCGCAGATAGTAAAATCCCGTTCCAGTGACCTTGGCAGCTCTTTCGAAGTCAACTATACCTAAGGACTGGGAAAGCTCGGCGTGACTCTTCGGCGAAAACCCGAATTTAGGCTTTTTGCCCCAGACCTTAACTATGACGTTGTCTTTATCATCCTTCCCATAAGGTACAGACTCGTGGAGCAAGTTCGGTAACCTCATTAACCCGATACGGACGGCCTCCTGCTTCTCGTTAAGCTCAGTCTCCGCGGACTTGATCTCATCAGGTATGCTTTTCGCCTCCTGCTTGAGGAGCGAAACATCCCTCCCAGACTTCATTAGGTTAGCTATCTCGGAGCTGACATCGTTTCTTCGTTTCCTAAGTTTATTCACTTTTGTGGTGAGTTCACGCCACCGTTCGTCTGCAGCGATCACCTGTTCGAGCAGATCCAGCTTATCCGGCTGTTGTCTCCGCTCTAGGTTTGCGCGGACCATCACAGGGTTCTCCCTGATTAGCTTTATGTCAAGCAACTTGAGTCACGTCACGTATTCTTCAAACTGAGGATGGATTTAGAGATAATGGTTATTATGGTGAAGAGTAAGTGGTGAGAAGCGTGAAGTTAATAGCGTTTCTTGAATGCGCGACCGAGGATCTAGACAATTTATAGAGATATGTAGGAAAAGGACGCGTTCGAAGCACATAGTTAAAACGTTGTTTACGCCCCACACAATCGTGAACGCTCCCAAAGGGTTACTCCGACTTCACAATCTCGAGACTGATAACCCCGATGACACATGCATTATGTAATCGAATATGGGCGGTGTTTATCCCATATGGGAGTCTGAGAAAGGTGCGAACCTATATAAGAGGCTCAAACTCCCCCTAAAGTGATACTGTATAACTTTTTTTCTATTTCTTTTTTGTAAACATAGGGTATAATTGATCAGTTTCACCTGTCTCCCTACTTCATCTCACTGCGAATTCTTTTTAATTCAACTGGCTCGAATTTGGCTGTTGAGTACTTTGGAATCAGTTTCAAGCTACCAGATGGGTGCCTTCGAGGCGCTTGAGTGGGCGTGGCACCTGCTGCGAACGCAGAAGGAACACGCCGGCACAGTCGATGAGGCTTATCTAAGCGTACAAGATCTTCTCTCTAAAATGGGAAAAGGCAGCGACATCGATTTCCGTCAAGAGATCAGCCGCTTACATTAACTCAAAATTCTAGAAAACCATTAATCACCCAATCCTGACTTCTACCTCATGGCTCAGAACATCTCAATGAAAATGATAACCAATGCATACCTTATCGATGGCATGGGCAACAAGCCGGTAAAGGATGTCTCCGTTCTCATCAAAGGGAACATAATCGAGGAGGTGGGAAAAACTGTGGACGCTCCAAAAGGTGTAGAGCTCATCGACGCTGCAGGAAAGACAGTCATGCCGGGGCTGATCGATGCTCACGTCCATATATGCTTCAACGGTGATCCGAGTGTGCTCACATCACTCAATTATTCGCCGGGACTCGTTCAACTCTTCGGCGCTTCTAACGCTGCCAAGACGTTAGATGCTGGCTACACTATGATTCGTGATATGGGCGCACCATTTGGCTTCGCCCTCGCTCTAAAGAAGGCAATAGAGATGGGGATTACCAAGGGACCTAGAGTCGTTGCCCCTGGCAGGATTATTAGCCAGACGGGTGGTCACGCCGACTTCTACCTCCCAAGTGGTGTTAATTACAACGAGATGAGCATCATAAGCGATGGCTCGGAGGAAACCCGAAAGTCTACAAGGATAAACCTCCGAGACGGTGCAGACTTCATCAAGATTTGCACAAGTGGAGGTGTAATGAGTCCCAGCGACCCTGTTGACACACCCCAATTCACAGTTGATGAGATCAAGGCGGTCTGCGATGAGGCCAGCCATGTCCACAAATTCGTTGCTAGTCACGCTCATGGCCCAACTGGAATAATGAACGCCATACTAGGTGGTGTTAAGAGCATCGAGCATGGAAGTATCCAGACTAAGGAAACGGTGAAGGCAATGGTGGAGCATGGCGTCTTCCAAGTTCCCACCTTGGTTGCCTCTTGGAACATCATCCAGAAAGGTACAGCAGCTGGAATCCCGGACTGGGCTGTCCAGAAGGCGAAGGAGATCGCCGAGTACCCACCGAAGAGCCTGATGCTCTGCCATAAGGCTGGGATAAGGGTAGCTGCTGGCACCGATGCTGGTACACCGTTCAACCGCCATGGCGAAAACGCAAAAGAGTTGGAGCTCATGGTAGCGTCTGGTTTAAAACCGATTGAGGCATTAACCTGTACAACGAAAATCGGAGCAGAAGCCTGCGGATTTGGAGCTAAGACAGGCACCCTCGAGAAGGGAAAATGGGCTGACCTCATTATAGTCGATGGAGATCCAACGTCTGACATCAGGATTCTTCAAGACAAAGCTAAGATCCATCTGGTCATAAAAGCGGGAGTTGTAGAAGTCAAGAGAGGCATCTAACCTATGGAGATCAGACGGCTAAGCCTCATCGATGGCGCCAAGCAAGCAAGGGGCACAGCGGTAATCATCGACGTCTTCAGAGCCTTCACTACCGCTGCTTTTATTTTCGCTAACGGTGCCGAGACAATCATCCCTGTCGGTACCGTCGAAGAAGCGCTAAAGCTACGCCGCCTAAACCCTGGTTGGTTAATTACAGGTGAGGTGCACGGCAACAAGGTTCTCGGCTTCGACTTTGGGAACAGCCCCGATGAGGTGAGTAAAGTCGACTTCACTGGAAAAACAGTTATTCAGAGAACGAGTTCCGGTGTCCAGGGTATTTTAGCCGCCTCAGGAGCAGAAGAGGTCCTTCTCGGCAGCTTCGTTATGGCAGAAGCAACCGTCCAACAGATCATGAGATGGGATCCGGGGGTAGTCTCCATAGTCGCCATGGGTTGGGAGGGTGAGATTCCCGCAATAGAAGACGAGCTTTGCGCCGAGTACCTTGAGTCTAGGCTAAGAGATCAGCACCCCGACTTTCCGGATATGGTACGCCGGATCAGGGCTACCCCCTCGGGCGCGAAGTTCTTTGACACGACCCAGAGTCAATTTAGGGAAGGCGACTTCCACGCCGCCGTCAGCCTCGACAAGTTCCCCTTCGCCCTCAGGGTAAACCGTTCGTCGACGATGCGAATAGAGAAGATTTGACCACTAGTTTTTACTACTCCTCAACCCATTTCATATTTGGTTGTTATGCGGGTCTCAGATATTATGGTTAAAACACCCGTAACCATCTCCCCGGCAATGAGAGTTGACGAAGTAGCCAATCTAATGAGGGAGAAAAAGATCAGCAGTGTTATCCTTGTCACCAATGGGAAGCCCGTTGGAGTCGTTACGGAACGCGACCTCGTTCATAGGGTTCTTGCAGCTGGAAAGGAGCCAGGGAGTTTAATGGCAGCGGATATTTGCAGTAAACCGGTTATAGCGGTTTCCATCCACACGCTAATAGAGGATGCCGTCGCCATCATGAATGAACACCAGATAAGACGTCTCATAGTCATTGATGATGTTGATCATGTCGCCGGGATAGTGACAACCGACGACGTCGGCTACAATCTTAAGAACATGAGTGAAGAACTCGCCATCAAGTACCTCTCCTTGATCAAGAGGCAGAAGTAGCCGACCCTATTCCCCAAGGCTAAGTAGAGGATAACAGCCGTTTCCAGAATCTTCATGTGTTTAGACTGAAACTCTACAGTTCTTTTATCCAGCCTTGTATTGTTGAAGAACAGAGGATTTTATAAAAAGCTAGATATTTTTTCATTTAATGTTTTATGCTGTATTTTGTATCTGGTTGTT
>CAZIAF010000040.1:0-790 GCA_964537625.1 uncultured Candidatus Bathyarchaeia archaeon | reverse complement strand
TTGTTGAAGAACAGAGGATATTATTAAAAGCTAGATATTTTTTTCCATTCATGTTTTAAGCTGAATAGTCTATCTGGTTGTTATGGGGGGTCCGCTAAGTGAAGATTGACCCTTTTAGGTTAGAGCGTTGGCTTCTTGAGAAGGCCGAGATAGACCTGGGCGGCGGAGGTGTTGCAAAGCTTCACCTCAAGGAGGTGATCCCTCAGCTACCACCGGATACTATTATGATGTATGGAAAAACCTGTGGCTCAGACGGTCTCCGGGCTCAAGTCGCTGACTGGTATAAAGTTGAGCAGGACAACATTCTTATAACCTCTGGTACCTCGGAAGCGAATCTGCTAGTCAACCTCGCCCTCCTTGAGGCAGGGGATGAATATTTCAACGAAGTCCCCCAATACGAGCAAACCACTGGTTTCGTCAGGATGCTGGGTGCTAAGATAAAGCCGTTCCACCTAGTCGAGGAGAAGGGTTGGGCTCCCGACTTAGATGAGTTCAAGGTGAAAGCAACTCGTCATACCAAACTCATCTCAATAGACAACCCCAATAATCCCACAGGAGCTGTAATGACGCAGCATGAATTGGAGACTCTCTGCGAGATTGCTGAGGATGTGGGTGCCTACGTCCACTGCGACAATGCTTTACGCGGCTCCGAGGCTAATGGTACCTCTGCCCCTACCCCCGAGTTCTACGAGAAGGGGATTATCACAGGCAGTATAAGTAAACTCGGCGCTACGAGCCCACGCATCGGCTGGATAGTGGCTGAGAAAGACATTATCGATAGATGTTGGGT
>CAZIAF010000039.1:0-14879 GCA_964537625.1 uncultured Candidatus Bathyarchaeia archaeon | reverse complement strand
TAAACATGACTTGGAGAGTAAGAAGAAACTCAGGAAGTATCTGGGACTACATAACTCGGGACTTCAGGGGCTTCGATGAGATGGTGGATAGGATGTGGAACGAGGTGCAGAAGGATCCCGACACCCAAACATGGTACTATGGGTATCAGGTCAGCGTCGGTCCAGACGGTGAACCCCACGTCAAGGAGTTTGGCAACATTCGCCCTAAGGGTGAGCAACTCCAGTTGGGCACTCGCGAACCCCTCATAGACGTATCCGTCGATGACAAAGGGGGTTTGGTCAAAATCGTGGCCGAAATGCCTGGTGCGAATAAGGAAAGCATCAAGATCAACGCTACAGAGGATAACATCATAATCACATCCAACCACATAGGTAAACCCTACAACGCTGAGGTTCCCCTTAGCACCCAGGTAGAACCCAACACAGCTGAGGCAACTTACACCAATGGTATGCTACAGATCGTTTTCAAAAAGAAGATGCAAGAGCTCCCAAAGGGAGTCAATGTCAAGGTCAAGTGACCCATTTTTTACGAACTGATCAATAAAGAGGAATTATAATATGGAGAAAATAACTCTTAGAGTAGCCGAGGCTCCGCAGAACGTCGCAGGTCGAGGGATCGCCGTCATCGATCCCGAGCTGATAAATACCCAGGGCTGGCGCGCTGGCGATGTCATCGAGATCGCTGGCAAGAAAAAGGCTTACTCACTCCTCTGGCCCGGCCAGATGACAGACTACGGCAAGAACCTAATCAGGATCGACGGTATTATACGCAACGACGCAGGGGTCGGTTTAGATGATCGCGTAATTGTACGTCGGGTAGAGGCGAAGCCTGCCGAGAAATTAATACTCTACCCTACCGAACCTCTTCGGATAGAGGGGGGCGAGGGTTATCTAACTCAGATCCTCGAGGGGCGGGTAGTCTCGAAAGGTAGCAGTATTCCCCTGAATATCATGGGTCGCCGCGTTGATCTCATCGTCACATCTACCCAACCTCTAGCAGAGGCAGTAATCATCGGCGATGACACCGAGATCGAGTTAACCGAGAAAGCACCGAAGGCCCAGGGAAGCATCCCGAAAATTAGCTATGAAGACATAGGCGGCCTAGGAAGAGAGATCGCCAAAGTAAGAGAGATGATAGAACTCCCACTGAAGCACCCTGAGATATTCGAGAGGCTCGGTGTTGAAGCTCCAAAGGGCGTCCTGCTCCACGGTCCGCCAGGTACAGGAAAAACCTTGTTAGCTAAAGCGGTCGCCAACGAGACTCAAGCCAATTTCTATAGCATCGGTGGACCAGAGATAATGAGCAAATTCTACGGTGAATCCGAGGAGCGGCTCCGCGAGGTCTTCAAAGAAGCCCAAGAGAACGCCCCCAGCATAATCTTCATCGACGAGATTGACAGCATCGCCCCGAAAAGAGAGGAAGTCTCGGGTGAGGTTGAGAAACGGGTCGTCTCTCAGCTCCTTACAATCATGGATGGCCTAGAAGGCCGAGGCAAAGTAGTAGTCATCGGCGCTACCAATCGCCCCAATGCACTAGACCCAGCGCTCCGTCGCCCCGGCAGATTCGACCGCGAAATAGAGATCGGCCTCCCCGACAGGAACGGCCGACTCCAGGTACTTCAAATACATACACGAGGCATGCCCCTTACAAAAGATGTCAAGCTCGACGGTATTGCTGACCGTACTCACGGATTCGTCGGAGCTGACCTAGAAGCAGTCAGCAAAGAGGCAGCCATGAGCAGTCTTCGCCGAATCCTTCCAGAGATCGACCTGAGCCAAGCCAGCATCCCCGCTGAACTCCTCAACAAAATTACAGTAACCATGCAGGACTTCGAAGACGCTCTCCATGAGGTCCATCCCAGCACCCTACGCGACGTACTAGTCGAAAGTCCAAACATCCACTGGGATGATGTAGGCGGCCTCCAAGAGGCGAAGCAGGAACTTAAGGAAGCTATTGAGTGGCCACTGAAGTACAAGGAAGTATTCACCCAAGCCGCAGCGAAGCCACCGAAGGGAATCCTTCTCTACGGCCCACCAGGAACCGGTAAGACCCTTGTCGCTAAAGCCGTTGCCACTGAGAGCGGCGTCAACTTCATCAGCGTCAAGGGACCAGAACTCCTGAGCAAATGGGTAGGTGAGTCTGAGAAGGGTGTCAGAGAAGTCTTCCGGAAAGCAAGGCAGGCAGCACCTTGCATCATCTTCTTCGACGAGATCGATGCCATAACCCCCGCCCGCGGCTCAGGATTCGGAGACTCAGGCGTCACCGAACGAATTGTGAGCCAAATCCTCACCGAACTTGATGGGTTGGAAGAACTAAAAGACGTTACCGTGATAGGTGCTACGAACCGACCAGACATGGTCGATTCTGCCCTCCTACGTCCCGGCAGATTTGACAGGATGCTCTACATCCCAACGCCGGATCTCGAGGCTAGGAAAGCTATACTACGCATTCACACCAAAGGAATGCCCCTTGCTGAAGAGATCAACATTGACCACCTGGCCGAGCAAACAGAGACCTTTACAGGAGCAGAAATCGCCGCTGTCTGCAGCGCCGCCAGCATTATGGCTGTTAGCGACCACCTAGCAGCTCATAACGACCCAGCAGAGGCTAAGAAACACAAAGAGGAACTCAAGATCTATAACCGCCACTTCGAAGCAGCCTTCGACAAAGTCAAACCACTCAGTCTACAATCAGTGATGCTCGGGAAAAACCAACCATCTTCCTCATTGAAGATAGCCTAATTTCCTCTTTTTCTTTAATAGATTTTTGTAAACTCAAAAAGCAGATGCACTCACAAGCCTAAAACCTCTAGGGATAGTTTAATACAGGGAACTATAGGCGAATAAGACGGGTGCCGGTTATGCCCATACGCCAACCCATAGTTTGCATGCTCGGCCACGTCGACACCGGGAAAACGAGTCTTCTAGACAAGATCAGGGGCACCGCCGTTCAACTTCGAGAAGCAGGGGGTCTAACACAACAAATTGGCGCTAGCTTCTTCCCACTTGACACCCTAATAGCCATTACCCAGAAGCTGGTCAAGAACTTCAAGGTCGATATAAAGATCCCCGGGCTTCTGGTCGTCGATACCCCCGGTCACGAGGCCTTCGCTAATCTTCGTCGTCGAGGCGGTTCCGTTGCTGATATCGCCATACTCGTCGTCGATGTGATGCACGGCTTCGAGAACCAAACCTACGAGAGTCTCCGCATTCTAAAGAGCAGGAAAACCCCGTTCATCATCGCTGCTAACAAGATCGACCGAATCGAGGGGTGGCACCCCAAACCGGGCATACCCTTTCTTCAGACCTACTCTGAGCAACAGCTACTAGTCCAAGAAGACCTCGACAACAGGCTCTATAGCATGATGGGCACCCTGAGCCGCGAAGGGATCAACTCGGAGCGCTTCGACCGGGTAAGGGACTTCACAAGAAACGTCGCAATCGTACCCGTAAGCGCAAAAACCGGAGAAGGCATAGGAGAGTTACTCGCTGTACTCATAGGTCTCACCCAACAGTACATGCAGGACAAGCTTACAGTGACGAAAGGCCGCGCCCTCGGCACCGTACTCGAGGTCAGGGAGGAGATCGGTCTCGGCCACACGCTCAACGCCATAATCTACGACGGCGTCTTAAAAGCCGAGGACACTATAGTCATAGGTGGCAAAAACGGACCGATATCAACCAAAATCCGAGCCCTACTCATGCCTCAGCCCCTCGATGAGATCCGGGACCCCAAAAAGAGATTCACCGCCATCGATGAGGTACCAGCTGCTGCGGGCATAAAAATTGCAGCTCCCAATATCGAGGATGCCTTACCCGGCTCGCCATTATACGCTTTAGACGATGATTTTACAGAGACTAGAGCATTCGCCGAGATAAACCGGGAGATGGAAAGTGTCAAGGTTCAGACCGACAAGACCGGCATAATAGTTAAAACCGACACTTTGGGAAGCCTAGAGGCGCTAGTCGAGAGCCTTCGTCAGAGGGACATACCTATTCGTCTCGCCGACATCGGCGACATCAGCCGTCGCGACATCATGGAATCTGCCTCTGTTCGATACGAGGAACCCCTTTACGGTGCCATCCTCGCGTTCAACGTTAAGCTCCTCCCAGACGCCGAGACCGAAGCAGAGGAGCAACGCGTCAAAATCTTCCGCAATGACATAATCTACAACCTGATGGAGGACTACATCAAATGGATGGAGGGCGAACGCGAGGCTAAGGCACGTAAAGAGTTCGAGACTCTAGTCCACCCAGCAAAGATACTGATCCTCGATGGCTATATCTTCCGCCGCGCCAAACCCGCTATCTTTGGGGTTCGTGTCGAGGCAGGTGTTCTCATCCCGAATGTCAACATGGTTAACCGCGAAAACGAAGGTTTAGGCAGATTGACGCAGATTCAGGACCAAGGCGCAGCGGTCAGTAGATCCGAAGAAGGTAAGGAAGTCGCCGTTTCTATGCCTGCGCCAATTGTCGGTAGACATATAAAAGAGAGGGATGTCCTGTATGTGGACGTTCCGGAGAAAGATGCAAGAGCCCTTCGACAAAAATTCGCGGGGCGCTTGACCGAGAACGCTAATAAAGCGCTCGCGGAACTCATAGAAATAAAACGAAAGAAGGACCCCCTCTGGGCAATATAGGAGAAATAGAAAAATGCCACTGCTAATCATATCCGACCCCTCAACAGGTAAGAGCCAAAAAGTAGAGTTCGAGGATACCCGGATGACTCCCCTTTTAGGAAAGAAGATAGGCGAGGTCGTCGACGGTGCGGTCGCTAACATGGCCGGTTACAAGCTCAAGATTACAGGCGGAACGGACAAGGACGGCATACCGATGCGACCCGATGTCCATGGCTCAGCTAAATCTACTCCCATCCTCAGCGGAGGCGTTGGCTACCACCCGAAGGCCAAGGGCGAGAGGAAGAGAAAGGTCATACGTGGTAATACCATCAGCATCGAAACAAAGTTTCTCAACCTAGCCGTCGTGGGCCAACCTAAGGGCAGGAAAAAGCTTGAGAAAAAGACAGAAGAGCCAGTAGAAGCCGAGAAGTAAAAAAAAGTAACTTCTCACTTACTCAATTCTTTGCGAGTTAATCCGCTCATCATTAATATAAAATCTTCATCGTTAGAAAAGCTGGAGCCCATGACTAAATACCCCCTCTTATAAGATCCTTTAAACACGCATTAGTGACGAAGAGTAGCAATTTTGGAACTCGCATGATTCTTATGATAGATTTCCTCTCTCCGCATTTACTAGATACTCTAACTATTATGTAATTATATATTTTAATAAGAACAGAAAAAAATTCCAAATTGTAACCTTATTTCCTCTTTTTCAGTTGAACCCCTGAAAAATTTGAAAATAAAGGTATTTAAGAGTAGGTTAACACTGTTTCAGCTTAGCAACGGGGGAAACTGAAATACCGAAGTTACTTAGGCAGCCAGAAATCAACATCGGGACCATAGGCCACGTCGACCACGGTAAAACAACGTTAGTGCAAGCTCTCACAGGGCAGTGGGCTTCGAAGCACAGCGAGGAACTCAAGCGAGGAATCACCATCAAACTAGGATACGCCGACTTCGCTATCTATAAGTGCCCTGATTGCGAAGAACCTCAATGCTACTGTACCTCTGAGGATTGCACCGGCTGCGAGAAGAAGGCAGAATTCCAGCGTGCCATCAGCTTTGTTGACGCCCCCGGTCACGAGATACTGATGGCGACCATGCTCTCAGGCGCGGCTGTTATGGATGGAGCCATCCTCGTTATCGCCGCTAACGAAAAATGCCCACAGCCTCAGACCCGCGAGCATCTAGCTGCCATCGACACCCTCGGTCTGAAGAACATCGTAATCGTCCAGAACAAGATCGACTTGGTGAAACGTGATGACGCCATTAGAAGCCATAATGACATCGTCAAGTTCGTAGATGGAACGGTCGCAGAATCGGCGCCTATTATCCCGGTTTCCGCACAGCACAATGTGAACATTGACCTTCTTCTCCAGGCGATCCAAGAATATCTCCCAACCCCTAAGAGAAATCAGAGGAAACCGGGGAGAATGCACATCGTACGAAGCTTCGATGTGAACAATCCTGGTACATTAATCGAGGAGTTAGGGGGCGGTGTTTTAGGTGGTAGCATATACCAGGGTAGCTTTAAGGTCGGTCAAGAGGTTGAGATCAAGCCAGGTCTCCCAACGCGTGATAAGAATAAGCTCAAGATGAAAGAGCTCGTTACGGAGATCACGAGCCTTCACATCGGTAATATGGAGGTAGAAGAAGCGCTTCCCGGCGGTCTAGTCGGAATCGGCACAGTGCTCGACCCCAGCCTTAGCAAGAGCGATGGCCTTGTCGGCAGCCTCTTAGGGAAGCCGGGGACACTCCCCCCCGTTCGTGATGAACTCTCCTTGAACATCAAGCTCTTCACCAGTGTTGTCGGTAGTAAGGATCAGGAGAAGGTGGCTAGCATAGCAAAAGGGGAGAAACTACTCCTCAATGTAGGTACCGCCAAAACGATGGCTGATATCACAGCTGTTAAAAAGGACTACCTTGAAGCCAAGCTTAGTATACCCATCTGCGGTGAAGAAACCGACCATGTTGCTCTTAGCCGCAGGATCGATGGACGCTGGCGTCTAATTGGCGCGGGGACGCTGACTAAGTGAGTTGACGCCCAGGAAATCGCTTGTCGTCCTCCTAGACACCAACTTCCTTTTAATCCCCATCCGCTTTGGTGTCGATATCCAGAGTGAACTTAAGCGCGTGGTTGAAGCCTCATATATTCCAGCCATTACACCAGCAGTTGTCGATGAGTTAAAGCGACTTCAAGAAAAAGTAAGTCCTTCTGAGGAGAAAGAAATAAGCTACGCTCTAGCCTTTGCTAAGACAATTACTCTTCTGGATGACGCTCTCAATCCCGGGGAAAAGGTAGATGACCAGCTCCTCCGAATAGCCCACCGAGATGGCTACCTTGTTGCCACGACCGACGCTGACCTCAGGCGTAAACTCAGGGAGAAGGGGCTTCCGGTCGTCTTCCTAAGGCAGACTAGACACCTCGCGATTGAGGGCATGATTAAAAGTATATTCTAAACCAACCATCTATATTTTTATATAAAAAAATGCTAATCCATTGGAGTCATAAGGGGCTAATGGAGGCATATGTTTGCTTTTCGAGAACGCTTGGATGATCGCACCATTAGTAGCGATTCTATCAATCCTCACGGGAATCTATATCCTCAGATGGGTCAAATCCCAAGATCCTGGGAATGAAAAGACTCGTTTCATAGGTGGTGCAATAAAAGAGGGTAGCAAAGCCTTCCTTCGGCGGATGTACACGACCCTTGGCATATTTGTTGTCGTTATGGCACTTGTGCTCTTCATTTTCTTACCTCACCCAATCTGGTTAACGAAAACACCTATTAACAACATGATGCTCGCCGCTGCCTATATTTTCGGCTCTCTATGCTCGGGAGTAGCCGGGTACGTTGGCATGGATGTAGCAACGGACAGCAACATGCGAAGTGCTACAGCTGCACAGAAAGGTATCTCTAAAGCATTTCAAGTTTCATATCGCGGAGGGGCAGTCATGGGCCTTGCCGTGGTTGGCCTCGCCCTTGCAGGTGTGAGTCTTGTATACTTTATAACCAAAGACCCTACTTTCATCGTCGGCTTCAGTTTCGGAGCAAGCGCTATGGCCCTCTTCGCCAAAGCTGGCGGAGGAATCTTCACAAAAACTGCAGATATCGCCGCTGACCTAGTTGGGAAAGTAGAAATGGGTCTAAATGAGGACGACCCACGGAACCCAGCTGTAATCGCTGACAATGTGGGAGATAACGTCGGGGACTGTGCCGGGATGGGTGCTGACCTATTCGACAGTTATGTAGCCAGTCTAATGGCTGTTATGCTCCTTGGAGTAGTCATCGGTGGCTACTATGTAGAGCTCCCACTTGTCTTCGCGGGTTTAGGAGTTTTAGCCTCAATTATCGGGGTCTTCCTTGTCAATGTCAAAGAAGGTAAGGAACCTGGTCCCGTTTTGAACAATGGTACCTACATGGCAACTATCCTTTACCTGGTTCTCAGCGGTGTTGCGACATACTTCCTCGGCTATGAGTGGAGAATATGGGGCGCAGCTGCTTGCGGTTTGATAGTTGGAGTCGTCATCGGTATTACTACCGACTTTTTCACAAGCGGGGATAAGGCTCCCACCCAGAAGACTGCTGAAGCGAGCCAAACTGGTCCCGCAGTCACAATCATCACTGGCTTCAGTTACGGTCTCCTCAGTGTATTCCCACCGTTGGTGGGTATTGGTGTAGGCTCATATCTCGCCTATATATTATGCGAATCTATTGGTCAAGGTTACGGTGTCTATGGAGTGGGAATCGCCGCGTTCGGCATGCTCAGCATAGTCGGTATGGTCATCGCTAGTGATAGCTTCGGCCCCATTGGCGACAATGCCAAGGGCATCGCCGAGATGAGCGGTATGAAGGAGGAGACTGTCGATATCCTCGATAAGCTTGATGCTGCAGGTAACACAAGCAAGGCTATCACAAAGGGATTCGCTATTGGGGCAGCTGGCCTTACCGTTATTAGTATACTAGCGGCGTTCAAGGAGGTCGCCGACGCTCAAATGGTGGGTAAAGTAACATTCGACTTGATGAACCCCGTCGTAATGGCGGGAGCTTTCATCGGCGTAGCGATGCCACCAGTATTCAGCGCCCTCCTTATGCTTGGCGTTGGGAGAAATGCCCAGAGGATGATTGAAGAGGTCCGTCGTCAGTTCCGTGAGATTCCTGGCCTTCGCGAGGCCAAACCAGGTGTTAACCCCGATTACGCAAAATGCGTCGACATAGCGACTATCGGAGCACTTCAGGAGCTCCTTCCCGCGACTATAATCATCATTGGTGTAACCCTCGCAGTTGGCTTAATCTTCGGGATTCAGGGCCTCGGTGGTTACTTAGCTGGTAACATATTCAGTGGTCTCGTTTTCGCACTTCTCATGAGCAACGCTGGGGGTCTCTGGGATAACGCCAAGAAATACATCGAGGCAGGCAACCTCGGAGGTAAAAACAGTGATGCTCACAAAGCGGCAGTAATCGGTGATACCGTTGGGGATCCCTTCAAAGACACCGCAGGCCCCAGTCTGAATACGATGGTGACAGTCATAGGCCTCGTTGCCAACATATTCCTGCCACTCTTCCTGCTTTACGCCCTAATCCGGTAAGGAAGCGACGTCCCCTATACATTTATTAGGTTGTAGACTTCTCTTACAGCTTCGCAAAGGAGATTCCATTCAATGTACCGGCACCTCGAAGAGGCTTGGAAACGTCCGGCGAAGAGCTACGTGCAGGATCTCATGCGTGGTCGTGTCGTCGCTTGGAGGAGGCAACCCGCCATCGCTAGGGTTGAGAAACCTACGCGTCTCGATCGCGCACACAGACTAGGCTATAAGGCCAAGAAAGGCATCGTAGTTCTACGCGTTCGCGTAAGAAGGGGTGGAGCACACAAGCTCCGAGCTATCCTAGGTCGTAGACCAAAGAAGATGGGTGTGACAAAGTACACACCCGCAAAGAGCATCAAACTTATTGCTGAGCAGCGTGCAGCAAAAAAATATCCGAATCTTGAGGTGCTTAACAGCTACTGGGTCTGGCAGGATGGTGTAAACAAGTGGTATGAGGTTATCATGCTCGACCCCCAGAGTCCCCATATAAAGGCCGATAAGGATCTCAACTGGGTCTGCAGAAAGTAGATCCATTCTAATTATATGTTTGCTTCGTGTAGTCGTCTTTCAATGGTTTTTTCCCCAGGATCATAACCTCGAAATCATTCCGAAGTATCGTGAAGGTGTACTTTAGGAGACCGAGTTTTTTGATTCTCCGAACCGAGTAATGCAACCCGATGTCTTTATCGAAGACTACTTTTCCAAGGGGTTTGAGCCTCTTTGAGATCTCAATGTCATCAGAGTAGGGGAGGTCACTGTATCCTCCGGTCTTGATGAATGCTTCTCGATCAAAGGCAGAGTTAGCGCCGCATAAGTGGTAGTAGCCGATCCAGGAGCCGACTCTAAGGATGACGTTGGAGATCTCAAATAGTAGCTTATAGGTGAAGCTTTCGAGGTCGCTCATATCCTCGGTTATTATAGGGGTAAGAGTGCCAGTGGCTGCAACAACGCCGTCTCTGAAGTTATCCTGGATGACCTTGAGCCAGTCCTCGGGTGGGAGGCAGTCGGCGTCGGTGGTAACGAGAATTTCTCCTTTCGCGACTTGGGCACCATCGTTCCTGGCACCACCGACTCCTTTACTTATTTGAAGTATAACCCTATCCGCATATCTCGCCGCGATCTCACAGGTTTTGTCTTTACTTGAGCCATCAACAATGACGATCTCGAAGGTCTCTCGAGGTATTGTTTGGCTCTGGAATGACTGGAGGCACTTCTCTATGTTTTTCTCCTCGTTATAAGTGGGGATGATGACTGTGATCAAGCCTTGTCTCCTCTAATCCTCTCGGCGACTTCTTTCCCGGAGAGAATCGACTTATCCATATTGAGATACTCCCACTCCCCGAATCTACCTATAGGAAGGATCCTGTTAACCTTTAGATAGTTATGAATAGTAGAGACGTTCTTCTTGTGATCGAGATCGTATATGACGTAAGCATAATTGAAATCGTGGGCGTCGAAGACGTCGAGTGCGTCGTCATCCCTCAGGATCTCTGCCTTGATCAGTCCTTCCCTAACCTTCTCCTTAGTTTCTTCGAGACTGGGTTTCTCACCTCTGTAGGTGACTTCCACGAGGATGGAGCTCCTATCTTTCGGTGTAGTCTCGGGTGAGAGATTCATAGGGAAGCTGATGCGGTTAAAAATATACTCCTTCTCAGGGAAATAGAGCCAGTGCTTGTCAGAGATCTGAGGTCTATCAACGCCGACGTTAATACAGATGAGGCTATTGTAGACTAGCTTCTCAGCGGCCTTAACTACCTCCTCGGGGGCTTCCTTAATTGACTTGACGATCTCGGGGAGGGGCATAGAGACTAAGGCATGCTTTGCCTCCAGGAACTTTCTCTCAATTCCCTTCATGTAGACTATGTCCACACATTTTGAGTCTCTTGGTTTGATCTCAACTACATTCGAGCTGAGGCGGATATCACGAACCCTCTTCGCCAAGGCGGTGGGAATGGACCCGATTCCACCGGTACGTGGGTAGAGGAAGAAGGCATTGGGACCATAGTTCTTCTTCACCTTTCCCTCGGCGCCTTTAACCATCTCTTCAACGGTGGGGGCAGGAACCCTGCCAGCGATCCAATCAATGTTCATGTTGTCGAGACTGTACTTCCATATCTTCTCATTGTAGGGGACCATGTATTGCTTGGCGACACCGGCTCCGAAGGTGGAGTATATCCACTCCTCGAAGTTTCTTGGCTCAATCTTCTGACGGTTTTTAGCCCCCTCAATACACTCGTCGATTATTTCCTGTGGTAGGCCATTTAGGTTGACCTCAAATGGGTACTCGATATAAGTACCCTTAAGGTAGATGAAAGCACGACGCTGCTGTCGTACATGGTCGCTATTGAGAATCTCGTCGACAAGGCCATTAACGTACTGACTACCAGTGAAGAAGATGTGCGGGGCGAAATCGAATGTATAACCTTTATCAACAACACTTCTACATAGGCCTCCCACTCCGTTATTTCTTTCTAGAACCGTGTAGTTCGACCCGAGGTGGTACCCAGCGCTCAGTCCAGCCAACCCTGCCCCGATAATCAACTCCATGCCGAATTCTACCCCATTTTAAGCAGCTTTATGATGTTTTGATGATTATTAATACCTTGTTGACGATGATTTAATCAGTTGCCCGTGCATAATTAGCCAAGCGCCTTGATAAGCTTCTCAGCGACTATTGTACTATTGCCGAGCTGAGCCTCTTTCGACTCTGCGCCAATGTGAGGTGTGCAGATAACGTTCTCCATTTTCACCAACTCGGTGTTCCCTGTGGGCTCCTCCTCATAGACATCGAGTGCAGCCCCAGCAAGGTGACCAGACTTTAAAGCTTCGACGAGGGCTTTCTCATCAATGATGCCTCCTCTGGCAGCGTTGATTAAATAACTCCCCTTCCTCATCTTGCTTAAAGTTGCGGCATTGAACATATGCTGTGTCCTTGGGAGAAGGGGAACATGGATGGTGATAAAATCGGACTCGGCGAGAAGTCTGTCTAGTGGAACGGACTCGGCGCCGACATCATTAACGAAGTTCATCAACTTTTCGATCATGACATCGTAGCAGAGGACACGCATCCCGAGTGCCTTTGTTTTCTTGCCGAGGAGGAACCCGATCCGACCGAAGCCGACGATACCTATTGTTTTTTCGTTTATCTCGAATCCGGTAAGCTTGTTCTTGATCCATTCGCCGCGCTTCATCGAGGCGTCACCCCGGCTGATGTTACGGGAGAGACTGAGCATGTATCCGAGGACTAGCTCAGCCACTGCGTTGCTTGGGGCTTCAGCGGAGTTCACTACCTGTACACCTAATTTTTTCGCTTCCTCAACATCAACGTTGTCGAGGCCGACACCACTTCTAGCAATGATCTTAAGCCTCGGCTTACCGGCATTCATGACCTCCTTGGTTATCTTGGTGCGGCTTCTGATGACTAGGGCGTCGTAGTCACCAGCGACTTTGATGAGGTCGGTCGCGACTATCTCCGTCTTGAGGTCGACTTGGAATCCAGCTTCCCGGAGCATCTTTATCCCAATCTCATCGATTAGGTCACATATCAATACTTTAATGTCCGCCATCTTTCATCTAACTCCTCGCCTTAGTGGCGACTATCTGAATTACATCATTCTGCTTAAGTACTTGAGCTTCACCTAAACGCCTCTTGGTGCGAGCGTCTACGGCGAAGAGGAAGCTCTTTGCTAGATCGGTGTGGATGACTGCGGCGAATTGGCGGGCGGTGGTGCCCTTTGGTACTAAATAGCAGTCGGGGAGGATCCTACCATTACTATCGGTGAGTTTGTCGGCATCCTCTACAGGGAATACAACGATCATGTCGAGGAGGCTGTAGAACGCCTCGTTGACGGCGTCCTGGAGGCCGGTGCTACCCCACCTCTTGAAGACCTTCTCCCTGATACTCTCAAGCGCCCTAAGCTGGTTGGGGTTGAGTTTCTCAGGTTGAGTAATGGTAAAATCTTTGTCTCCAGGAGTATATTTAATAAGGCCTGTCTCTGCAGCCCGGCGGAGAGCAAGCTCGGCTTCGGCACATGTTGGTACTACCCTGTAGCCTGCGTTCTTGATCTTCTCGATGTTCTCTTTAGCGTAATCCTTATCAGCTTTATTTGCGGCGACAATCAGTGGTTTTGACACCCTCCTAAGCTCGGTGGAGAAATTATGTAGGTCTATGCGTGACCACTGAGCAGCCTTGAAGGGATTGAGCCTCGCCTTATCGCAAGCTACCTGGATATGACTTCGCGTGATGCCGAGACCATTCAGTTTCTCGTCAATGTGTTTCCAGATCTCCTCATGTTTCATCTCAGCGGTGCGAGCGATACGTTCCCAGTCCTTATGGATGATAGCGTGAAGCCAAGCATCGAACTCCTCTTCAAATAGCTTGATATCCTCAACGGGGTTATGGGTTCCAGGGGCGACAGGTTGACCGCCCTCATCGGTGGAGCCAGCAACGTCACAGACAACGATTAGAGCGTCGGCACGGCGGACTTCATCGAGAAACTGGTTTCCCAATCCTTTTCCCTCATGGGCGCCTCTGATGAGGCCGGGAGTATCAATTAGATCAACGGGAACGAGTCTAACGCCATCGACGCAAACAGAGTTATTTGGCTCATCCTTTATGTTGAACTCTCTACATACGCAGGGTGTACGTAAATAGGCGACTCCTCGGTTCGCCTTAAGAGTTGTGAAAGGAAAGTTAGCGATCTCGACTGGTTTCAATGTAGAAGCAGCGAAAAATGTGCTTTTACCCACATTAGCCTTACCGACGAGTCCGACAAGTGGCGGCATGTTAGCTCTGATATGGTTTAGGGCACCGATCTAAAAACCCTTTTCGGCCCCTCTAATTAAGTACAGTAGCTGTTTTATCGAATTTTTTATTATTTCTCGTAGTAGCCGATTGTCTTCCGGGGGCCGAAGCTGCGGAGGCCTTGCTCTCTGAGTTGTTTTCGGAGGGAATCCGCCTCTTCGGGCTGAACTTCACCCTTTTTCTCTAGGTAGGCGATGATCTCCTCTGCCTGATTTTGCGTCTTGCAGCGGCGGAGGAAGTCAACTGTGCTAGGTTGGTAGCCAGCATACCTACGCTCGTCTAGGTAGCTGGGTTTAGTAGATGGGGGCGGTGTTTCCTCTATTGCTTTGATGTCTACCTTCGAAGTACCTTTCTCCATCTCCTCAGCGATGTGGGGGAAGAGACGCTTAAACTCCTTCTTCTCCATTGGTGGAAGCACCTGTCGTTCTGGCTAATTAAGCTGACTTTTTACTTCTGTTTAATACCCTCCGATGTGAGGAGTACAGAGTCAGGGACATCTTTTTGGACTGTGACACCGGGAGCAATCCAGGTGCCGGTTCCGATCTTTACACCTGGGTAGAGATTGACGTTGATACCCGTTTGGCAGTCATCGCCCATTACTGTGCCTAGTTTACGCAAACCTGTGTCAACTCTCTGTCCCTTGATCGTCATCTTGATGTTCTTGTGATCGAACCGTAGGTTTGCAGTAATTGTTCCAGCACCTAGGTTACATCGCTCACCGATGATGGAGTCACCTAAGTAGCTAAGGTGGGGTACAGCAGCTTTGTCCATAAGGATCGTATTCTTGATCTCACAACTGGCTCCCACACGGTTGTTCGATACCAAGGTTGTACCCGCTCGGATGTAGCAATTAGGGCCAATATCA